>DASQFA010000701.1:0-2727 GCA_035633375.1 Rubrivivax sp. | reverse complement strand
TGATCCTCGTGGCCGAATGGGAAGCGTGTTGTAGCGCAGCGCAGACGCGTTGCGCATCCCTCAGTCGATCGAGGCGGCCGCACGAAACGCGCTGGCCTGTGCTTACACGCTATCCCCAGTGGTCCGAACCGAAGTTCAGATCGGCACTCTCGACCCTGATTGGTGTAGAAGATGTCCTTCAGCACGTTGATCACCTCCACCAGCAAGGGCTCGTAGGTGCGCAGCAGCAGCCGCGCGATGTCCAGCCCCAGTTCGCCCAGGCCGCGCAGCTCGGGCTCGGACGTTAGCTCGTGAAAGAAGCCCCAGAACTCGTCGACGATCTTCTGCGGCACCGGGATGGGCGAGCGCGCCACCGCCTCGTTCACCACGTAGCGGATCAGGTTCTCGGTGCTGCGCTCGTAGGGCCGCATGTTGCACTCGCGCGGGTAACGGCGCACGCTCACCGGCCGCGTCGCGGGCTTGCGGCGGCGTGGCCGCGCCGGTGTGGGCGCCGTGACCAGGCTGCCCGCGGCGGCCGCCTTGGCGGGCTGGGCGCGCGGCGGCGGCGGCGCTTGGGCGTGGGCTCTTGCAAAGTGAGTCGCGTCCGGGGCGTTGCCGGAAAGTGGCAGCGCACGATCTTCGTCGAGTGCCGTGCCGCAAGCTCGACCGCCGGCAAAGACATCGCGCGGGCCGTGCCGGTGCGGCCCGCGGCCTCTGTCTCAGGGCACGCTGGCGTGTGCCGCCCGTGGCGCCACGGTGATCAGCGGGCGCTGCGCCCTTGGGCGCAGACGGGCCAGTCGGCGGGAGGCGCGGGTGCGCGCCCACGCGTTGTATCGCCGGGTCGATAGATTGGGGCGTACCACAGCGTCGCCGTGGTCGCCAGCGCCAGCAGCACGATCAGCAGGCGCCGGCGTGCGGGCAGCGGTAGGCAGCGCACGAGCTCAGCCGCACTATCGCACCCTGGCGGCTGCGCTACCGATCGTGCTGCCGATTGCAGTCGATTGCCTCGACCGTCAGGCCTTCACAGGTGAACGTGCAGCGGGCGGTGTCGCGATCACACCGGCTCGTCGGGTAGGCCGAGCCGGGCCGGCGCGCGGCCGGCTCGACCCCGGTGCAGTGCCTCAGCGAATGCCGGCCAGCGCCTCGACCCCGGTGACCGGGAAGTCGGTGAACACACCGTCCACGCCGAGCTTCATGTAGTACTGCATCTCGGCCTTCGGGTCGGTGAAGCCGTAGCCGCTGGCGTCGTTGCGATAGGTCCAGGTGTGAACCATCAGACCTTTTTGATGCGCCAGCTCGATCACGCCGGTGCTGCCGTCGACACGCCGATCGTTGATCGTCAGCTTGCCGTCGCCGTTGCGGTCGATGCCGTCGTCGACGGTCTTCACCAGATAGGGCTTCCATGGGCCCACGCCCTGGGCGTAGGTCTTGACAAAGTCGAGCCCGGCGCTGGTCAGCAGGTCGGAGAACAGGCGCGGATCTCCATTGACGACGAAGTCGTAGGGCTGGCGATAGGGTGCCACCAGGGACATCGAACCGTCTGCATTCACGTCGTCGGCGTCCACCAGCTGAATCAGCTTGATGCGCGTCTGGGTGTGCAGGTACTGCAGGTTCGAGACTTCGAAGGACTGGATGAACACCGGCGCGTCAGCGCTGTTGCCGTAGGCCGCATGCAGCTTGGCGACGAGTGTGTCTTCGATGGCGTTGGCGCCGAAGATTCCGGCCATGTAGGTCGAGTGCTTGATTTCCGGATAGATGCCGATCGTGCGCCCGGCCTTGCTGCCTTCGGACTTGGCCAGCGCGATGACTTCGTCCAGCGTCGGGATCTTGTACTGCCCGTTATATTGCTGCGGGCGCGACGCGCGGGCCTGCACCGCGCCCAGGGTCTTGATCTCGGCGAGGGTGAAGTCATTGGCGAAGTAGGCCGTGGTCGACACGCCATCGACCATGCGCGTGCTCATGCGGCTGGCGGCGAACTTGCTTGCCACGTCGGTGGTGCTGTCGAGCATCGGCTCGTGCCGGGCGATCAGCTGGCCGTCCTGGGTCATCACCAGATCGGGCTCGATGAAGTCGGCACCTTGCTGGATGGCCAGTGTGTAGCCTTCGAGCGTGTGTTCGGGCAGGAAACCCGAAGCGCCGCGGTGGCCGATGACCAGCGGCGCCTCGCCGCGCAGCGTGGCAAAACTTGTGCCGTTGTCATCGTCGCTACCGCAACCGACCAACAACGCAACCGGAATGCAGACCAGCATTCTTTTCAACATGATGTCTTCTGTATGACCGAAAGTGGCACTTTTCAGACTGTGCAGGTTAGCGTATGCACAAGTCATCTTCGTGACGCCCGCGCCTTGAAGCGGGTGCGCATCAGGCGGGCAATGTTGGGCAGCCAAGGCAATCCCTGGCTGGCCTGCGCAGCTCTGTGCCGGCGCGCTTGCGATTCGGCGCGCCGGCTGCGCAGCTGAACGGGAATGGGTCCGACCCCCGGCACGCTGGAGACCGCGCGGGTCAAGGCTACGGATGTACTGCTGGCTACGGTGGTGTGACGCCCCGCGGGCCGCTGCCACCCGCCACGGTGGCCCACCAGGACCTCAGGCCGCCCCGAAGGTGAAGCGTGTGCCGGTGGACGAGCGCAGCACCTTCTCGCCCAGCACCTGCTGCGCAATCGCTATGAAGGGCTCGCCGCTGCAGTGCATCGGGATCAGCCAGTCGGGGTTCACCTCGCGCAGCGCCTCTGCCGTCTGCCGCAGGTAT
>DASQFA010000700.1:0-9414 GCA_035633375.1 Rubrivivax sp. | reverse complement strand
GTCGTCGATGTGCAGCGTGCGCGCCATCGTGCCCTCGGCCGCGCTGACCCCGAAGTGCACGCGGTCCTGGGCGAGAAAGTTGAAGACACCGGTTCTCATGGCACGGGTACTCCAGGAAGGTCGAAGTCATTCACCGCAGAGCAAAGCAGGCCCGTGGCCGGGCCGGGTGTTGGCGAAGGAACCGAACTTTTGGTTATATGACCGACGTTCTATATTTTGTTCCTTGAGAGGGACGGAGAACGCTGCAGCCGGCAGAGAAAAGCATGATTCTCTTGAATTCCAGTGCGCCAACTCCGCGCCCTGCGCTCCTGTGCGGTGAATGCCTTGCCAATGTTGGGCTCGAAGCCGTCGCACCGTTTCAAACACTGCACTAGGCCAGCCAGTCCTTGAACTGTGCCGCCGGATCGAGCACTGCGGCCTTGGGCACGCTGGCACCGCGCTCGAGCAGCTTCTTCGCGGTGACAAAGGCCGCGGCGTCGTTCATCGCATCCACGGCCAGTAGCTGGTCGCCCTGGTAGTACCACACCGAAGGGCTGCGCTCGGTCTTGCCGGGGCGATGCAGCACATCGTCGTAGCCCAGGTTGAGCCCGGCGATCTGCAACTTGGTGTCGTACTGGTCCGACCAGAACCAGGGCAGCGCGGCATAGGGCAGGGCCTTGCCGGCAACGGTGTGTGCCGCCACCGCGGCCTGGTCGTTGGCGTTCTGCACTGATTCCAGCCGGATGCGCCGGCCGCGGAACATGAAGCTGCAGCAATCGCCCGCCGCCAGGATGGCGGGGTCGCTGCTGCGGCAGAACTCGTCGACCACGATGCCGTTGTCGATGGCCAGGCCGGCCTGCTGGGCGAGCTCGATGTTGGGCAGCACGCCGATGCCCACCAGCACCACGTCGGCGTCGAGGCTGCTGCCATCGCCCAGCTCGGCGCCGCACACGCGCTTGCCGTCGGCGCACAGCCTGCGCAACGCAACACCCTCGCGAATGTCGACGCCGTGCGCAGTGTGCAAGGCACGAAAGTAGTCCGAGGTGGCCGGCGCGGCCACGCGCTGCAGGATGCGCGGCGCGGCTTCGAGCAGCGTCACCTGCAGGCCCTTGCTGGCGGCCACCGCGGCCGCCTCCAGCCCGATGTAGCCGCCGCCCACCACCAGCAGCCGCTTGCCGGCGACGAGATGCGGCGCCAGCGCATCGGCATCGGCCAGGCTGCGCATCAGCAGTACGCCCTGCAGAGCGCCGCCGATGTCGGCACCCAGGCGCCGCGGGCGCGCGCCGGTGAGCAGCACCAGCCGGTCGTAGCCGATGCGCTCGCCGTCGTCGAGCACGATGCACGCCGCCGCACGCTCGATGCCTGCCACGCGCGCGCCCAGGCGCAGCGTCACCTGCTGTTCGTCGTACCAGGCGCGCGCGCGGATGAGGATCTGCTCCACCGGCAACGCGTGGGACAAGTACTTCTTCGACAGCGGCGGGCGGTGGTAGGGCGGCACCGGTTCGTCGCTGAACAGCGTCAGCCGGCCCTGGAAGCCGGCGCGGCGCACGCTGTTGACAAAGGCCGCGGCCGCATGGCCACCACCCACCAGCACCACATGGCCCGGAACAACCATCGACGAGTCTCCTCAAGGGGCGCTGGGCAGCGCCTGCCGCAGCGTCGCTGCCTCTGGCACTATAACCAGCAGCCGCGCAGCGCAAGGCACCACGCCTCGGATTGGTGAGGGCCCCCAACGGGCCCACGGGCACGCACAATGCAATCTGGTGCATGCTCGCTGGCTGCAAGCCGCCGCCGAGGGCAGATCGTGGCCCATTCGGATGGCACCATTCATGCTCTCCCGTTGCTCAATCCCACTTCCGAGGAACTCAACATGTCCGTCATGTCCTTCGCCAAACGCAGCCTGCTGGCCGCCGCCGTGCTGGGCGCAACGCTCGTCGCCGTGCCGGCCCAGGCGCAACAGAACACGCTGCGGGTGGTGATGCACTCCGACCTGAAGATCGTCGACCCGATCTGGACCACCGCTTACATCACGCGCAACCACGGCTACATGATCTACGACACGCTGTTCGCGATGGACGCCAGCGGTGCCATCCGGCCGCAGATGATCGACAAGTACAGCGTCAGCGCCGACAACCTGCTGTGGACCTTCACGTTGCGCGACAGCCTGCTGTTCCACGACGACAAGCCGGTCACGGCCGAGGACGCGGTGGCCTCGATCAAGCGCTGGGCACAGAAGGATTCGCTCGGCCAGAAGATGAACTCCTTCGTCAAGGAATGGAAGGTGGTCGACGCCAAGACCTTCACCGCGACGATGAACGCGCCCACCGGGCTGATGCTGCTGGCCTTGGGCAAGCCCTCGTCGAACGTCCCCTTCATCATGCCCAAGCGCATCGCCGAGACCAGCCCGAACGAGCAGATCAAGGAGTACATCGGCTCCGGCCCCTTCGTCTTCAAGGTCGACGAATGGAAGCCCGGCGACAAGGCGGTGTACACCCGGTTCGCCAAGTACAAGCCGCGTGCCGAGCCGCCGTCGGGCATGGCCGGCGGCAAGGTGGCCAAGGTCGAGCGCATCGAGTGGCGCACCATTCCCGACCCGCAGACCGCCGTCAACGCCGTCATCGCAGGCGAGGTCGACATGGTCGAAGACACGAAGAGCGATCTGCTGTCGGTCGTGAGCAAGGATCCGAACATCAAGATGTTCGACCAGAACCCGCTGGGCAACCAGTACGTATTCCGCTTCAATGCGCTGCACAAGCCCTTCAACGACCCGAAGATCCGCCAGGCGATGTTCCATGCGCTCAACCAGGAAGACTTCCTGAAGGCGGTGCACGGCGATGCCAAGTACTACAAGCTGTGCAAGGCCCTGTTCATCTGCGGCACGCCACTGGCCACCGACAAGGGCATGGACGGGCTGCTCGAATCGAACTTCAAGAAGTCGCGCGAAATGCTGGCCGAGGCCAAGTACGACGGCACGCCGGTGGTGCTGATGCATTCCACCGACCTGGAGGTGCTGACCAACCTGGCACCGGTGGCCAAGTCGCTGATGGAACGCGGCGGCTTCAAGGTCGACATGCAGTCGATGGACTGGCAGAGCGTGGTCGCGCGTCGCGCCAAGAAGGACCCGCCGAACGCCGGTGGCTGGAACGCGTTCATGACCTCCTGGGTGGCGGCCGACGTGCTCAACCCGGTCGGTACCGCGTTCCTGAACTCGAGTTGCGACAAGGCGCTGTTCGGCTGGCCCTGCGACGAGCAGATGGAAAAGCTGCGCGACAACTTCGCTCGCGAAACCGATCCGGCCAAGCAAAAGGCCATCGCCGAGCAGGTGCAGCTGCGCTACCTGGAGGTGCCGACACACGTTCACCTGGGCCAGTGGTACAAGCCGATCGCGCTGCGCAAGAACATCGACGGCATGCTGGTGGCGCCGGTGGTGGTGTTCTGGAACGTCGAGAAGAAGTGATTTTCGCCGTGCGCGGGGGCGGCCAGCGCAGCCACCGCGCACCCCGGCTTGCTTGCTTGTAGAGGGCGTGCGGATGTGGGGCTATCTGGGCCGGCGCGTGCTGTCCACCATCCCGGTGGTGTTGATCGTGGCCGTGCTCATCTTCATGATGCTGCGCCTGACGCCGGGTGACCCGGCCGCGGTGATCGCCGGCGATGCCGCCACCAGCGCCGACATTGCCGAGATCCGCGCCAAGCTGGGTTTGAGCGGCTCGATCGTCTCGCAGTTCTTCATCTGGATCGGGCACGCGCTGCAGGGCGACTTCGGCGAGTCCTTCTTCTACAAGAAGACGGTGGCCTCGCTGATCCAGGACCGGCTCGAGCCGACGCTGGCGCTGTCCACCCTGACCATCATCCTGGCCACGCTGATCGCCGTGCCGCTGGGCACGATCGCGGCCTACAAACAAGGCTCGTGGATCGACCGTGGCGTGATGGGCTTGTCGGTGGCCGGCTTCTCGGTGCCGGTGTTCGTCATCGGCTATGTGTTGATCTACGTCTTCTCGCTCAAGCTCGGCTGGTTTCCGGTGCAGGGTTACCAGCGGCTGGCAGACGGTTTCTGGGGCTTCCTGCACCGCCTGCTGCTGCCTGCGCTGACGCTGGCCATCGTCTTCATCGCGCTGCTGGCGCGCATGACGCGCACCAGCGTGCTCGAGGTGCTGAACGAGGACTACGTGCGCACCGTGCGCGCCAAGGGCCTGCCGAACCTGAAGGTGCTGGTGTTCCACGCACTGCGCAATGCGGCGGTGCCGATCGTCACCGTCATCGGCATCAGCATCGCCACGCTGCTCGGCGGCGTGGTCGTGACCGAGAGCGTGTTCAACATCCCCGGCCTGGGCCGGCTGACGGTGGATGCCGTGCTGGCGCGCGACTACCCCACGGTGCAGGCGGTGATCCTGCTGTTTTCGCTGGCCTATGTGTTCGTCAATCTGGTGATCGATGTGCTGTACACCGTGCTCGACCCGCGCATCCGCTTTTGACATGGGCACTCGAGTCCTGGACACCCCCGCGATCGAAGCGCCCGCCATCAAGCAGGCCAAGCCAGGCGTTTGGGAACGGCTGATGCGCAACCCGAGCGTGCTGATCGGCGGCGCGGCGATACTGCTCATCGCGATCATGGGCCTGATCGCACCGCTGCTCACGCCCATCGACCCAGCCGACATCAACCCCAGCAACCGCAACAAGCTGCCGGGCTTTGAAGCCACCACGCGCGACGACGATGGCAACAAGATCACGCGCACCGCGGTCATGGGAACCGACAGCCTGGGCCGCGATATCTACGCCCGCGTGGTCTACGGCGCACGTGTCTCGCTCACCGTGGGCATCGCCGTGGCGGTGCTGTCGGTGAGCATCGGGCTGGCCATCGGGCTGGTGGCGGGCTACTTCCGCGCGCTCGACGGCGTGATCATGCGCGTCATGGACGGCTTGATGGCGGTGCCTGCAATCCTGGTGGCGATCGCACTGGTGTCGCTGTCCGGCGCCAGCCTGTTCACGGTGATCGTGGCCGTGACCATCCCCGACATACCGCGCGTCGTGCGGCTGGTGCGATCCATCGTGCTGTCGATCCGCGAGGAGCCCTATGTCGAGGCCGCGATCTCGGTGGGCACGCCGATCGTCAAGGTGCTGTGGCGGCATGTGCTGCCCAACACCATCGCGCCGCTGATCGTGCAGGCCACCTTCATTGCCGGTTCGGCCATCCTGATCGAGGCCACGCTGTCCTTCCTGGGCGTAGGCATCCCGCCGGAGATTCCCACATGGGGCAACATCATGGCCGAAGGGCGCGGCGTGTTCCAGATCCTGCCGCACAACATCCTGTACCCGGCGGCCTTCCTGACACTGACGGTGCTGGCCGTGAACATGCTCGGCGACGGCCTGCGCGACACGCTGGATCCGCGCATGGCAAAGCGCGTCTGAACCGATGGGCAACGCGCCTGTCCTCGAAATCGCGAACCTGAGCATCGGCCTGCCCCAGGGCAGCGATCGGCCGAACGCGGTGAGTCATGTGTCGCTGTCGGTGGCGCCGGGCGAGATCGTCTGCCTGGTGGGTGAATCCGGCTCGGGCAAGTCGGTCATCGCCTTCGCCACCATGGGCCTGCTGCCGAAGAACCTGCCGGTGCGCGAGGGCAGCCGCATCGCGCTGCAGGGCGAAGATCTGGTGAAAGTGCCCGAGTCGCGGCTGCGCGAGCTGCGCTGCACGCGCATGGGCATGATCTTCCAGGAGCCGATGACGGCGCTCAACCCGGTCATGCGCTGCGGTGCGCAGATCGACGAGGTGCTGGCCGAGCACACGCCGCTGCCGGCGGCCGAACGCAAGGCACGCATCATCGCCATGATCGAACAGGTGCACCTGCCCGACCCGGCGCGCATGGTCGAGTCCTTCCCGCACCAGCTGTCGGGCGGGCAGCGCCAGCGCATCATGATCGCGATGGCGCTGATCCTGGAGCCGGTGCTGCTCATCGCCGACGAGCCCACCACCGCGCTGGACGTGACCACGCAGGCACAGACGCTCAAGCTCATCAAGGAGCTGCAAACCGAGCGCGGCACCGGTGTGCTGTTCATCACCCACGACTTCGGCGTCGTCGCCGAGATCGCCGACCGCGTGGCCGTGCTCAAGCACGGCGAACTGGTCGAGATCGGGCCCACCGAACAGCTGCTGAAGCACCCGCAGCATGCCTACACGCGCATGCTCATCAGGTCGGTGCCGGGGCATGAACCGCCGGCGCGCATGCGCCCTGCCCCGCTGCATGAACCGGTGGTGCTGAGCGCACACAAGCTGTTCAAGACCTACGGCCACCGCGGACTGTTCGGCGGGCACACGGTGGCGGCCGTGCGCGACGTGGCTTTCGAGATCCGCCGCGGCGAGACGCTGGGCATCGTCGGTGAGTCGGGCTCGGGCAAGTCCACCGTGGCGCGTTGCGTGGCGCGGCTCATCGACCCGAGCGAAGGCCGCATCATGCTCGCCGGCACCGATATCGCCGCCATGCCCGCGGGCCAGCTGCGCGGCCTGCGCCGCAAGATCCAGATCATCTTCCAGGACCCTTATCGGTCGCTCAACCCGCGCCGTACGGTCGGTCAGTCGATCGTCGAAGGGCCGATGAACTACGGTGCCTCGGCCCCGGAGGCGTGGGCCCGCGCGCGCAGACTGATGGAGCTGGTGCGCCTGGACCCCGACTCGCTGGATCGCTACCCGCACCAGTTCTCCGGGGGGCAGCGGCAGCGCATCTGCATCGCGCGGGCGCTGGCCATGGAGCCCGAACTGCTGATCGCCGACGAGGCGGTATCGGCGCTCGATGTGTCGGTGCAGGCCCAGGTTCTGCAACTGCTGGGCGACATCCGCGACAAGCTGAATCTGGCGATGTTGTTCATCACCCACGACCTGCGTGTCGCGGCGCAGGTGTGCGACGACGTGGCCGTGATGTCCAAGGGCCGGATCGTCGAGTACGGGCCGGCACAGCAGATCTTCGGCAGCCCGCAGCATGCCTACACGAGGGCACTTTTCGAAGCCGCGCCGGGCCGGCATTTCGACTTTGCGAAAGCCGGGAATTGACCCACCCCCGCAGCGCCTTCGACGCCCCCTCGAGGGGGGCGAGACTGCACCGAGCAAGCGCATGAGCGTTAAGCGAGGGGCTGTGGAGCGCACTACGGCACCGCGACTTGCAAGCCGCAGCGCGCCGCCAGCGGCCCGGCACAGCCGGCTGCGCGGCGTTCGCTGGCTGGCGGCGGCGCTACGCGTCCGGGGTAGTGCCTTTGCGTTTTGCAAGACCGGAGTTGACCCATGCGACTTCTGATGGCGATGATGAAGCACGAGACCAACACCTTCTCGCCTGTCGCGACCGACCTGGCGCGCTTCTCGCGCGCAGGGGGCAATCAGCCCGACAGCGGTGCGGCCGCCATCGCCGCCTACCGCGGCACCGGCACCGTGACCGGCGCCTACATCGATATCGCCGAACGCGATGGCGCTGCCTTCGACCTGGCCATCGCCGCCGATGCCTGGCCCAGCGGGCCGGTGGAAGACGCGGCGTACGAGGCCATCAGCGCGCCGATCCTCGCCGCGGTGCGGCGCGGCGGCTACGACGGCATCCTGCTAGACCTGCACGGCGCGATGGTCACGCGCAGCCACGAGGATGGCGAGGGCACCCTGCTCGCGCGCATCCGCGCCATCGACCCGACCACGCCGATCGCCGTCAGCTACGACATGCACGCGAACGTCCACCCGGAGATGGTGCACCACGCCAACGTCGTCGCCGGCTACCAGACCTACCCGCATGTGGACATGTACGACACCGGCCGGCGCGCCGGCACGGCACTGATGCGCATGCTCAAGGGCGAGGTGCGGCCCACCACCGCGTGGGGCAACGTGCCGATGCTGCCGCACGTGATGCGCCAGGGCACGGCCGACGAGCCCAACCGCTCGCTGCAGGCGCGCTGCAAGGCGATGGAGGCCGAGGGCGCGCTTTGCGCCAGCCTGTTCGTCGGCTTCCCGCATGCCGACATCCGCAATTCCGGCTTGAGCGTGGTCATCACCACCGACCACGACATGGCCCTGGCCGAACGGCTGCGCGACGAACTGCTGGATGCGGCATGGGCGCAGCGCGAGGCCTTCGTCTACCAGCTCGAGCCGCTTGAGCAATCGGTGGCACACGCCAAGGCCATGACGGGTTCGACAAGCACCGGCCCGGTGTTCCTGCTCGACCACTACGACAACGCCGCCTCGGGCGGGCCGATGGACACCACCCGCGTGCTGGCCGAGATCATCCGCCAGCAGCTCGACCACGTGGCGGCCTTCGGCATCTTCGATCCGCTGGCGGTGCAGCAGTGCATCGACGCCGGCATCGGCTCGACCGTCACGCTGTCCATCGGTGGCAAGCAGAAGATGCCGATGTGCCCCGAACCGAGCGAGCCGCTGGTCGTCACGGGGCGCGTCAAGACGATCTTCGACGGCAAGTACCGCGCCAAGGGCCCGATGGCCGCCGGCACGCAGCAGGACATGGGCCATGCGGTGGTGCTGGACACCGGCCGCGTCGAGATCGTGCTGTTCTCGCGCCATGTCGAGCCCTTCGACGTGAACACGCTGCTGTCACTCGGCATCGACCCGATGCAAAAACGCTACGTCATGCTGAAGAGCCGCATTCACTGGCGTGCCGGCATGTCGCATCTGGCCAAGGCCGTGGTCGAATGCGCCGGCGTCGGCGTGTGCACCTCCGACTACGGCCAGCACCAGTTCAAGCGGCTGCGCCGGCCGATCTACCCGCTCGACCCGCAGGCAACACGCTGAGCGGCGTGGCATTGAAGGCCTTCCCTTCGGTTCGACCAGTGCGCTGGCCGCCGCGCTGCGCCGCGTCCAGGTCAGCAGCGTGGAGCTGCTGAAGGCCTGCCATCGCACCCGCCGGGGTCAGCGCCCATGGCCTGCCGGTGCGCGCGCGGATCCTCGGGCTGGAGTTCGCCGACCTCGGTACCATCTGGCTAGCAGAAAAGCCGGCCACGGCGGCTTCGCGCCACTGCCGGGCCCTCGAGACGCACAAGGAGACACACCATGCCGGTACTCACCGAACGCCGCGGACGTGTGCTGCTGATTCGCCTGGACCGCGACGTCAAGCTCAACGCCATGGACCAGGCGATGACGCTCGGCCTGGACGCGGCGATGAACCTGCTCGAAGACGACGCCGATGCGTGGGCCGGCGTGCTCACCGGCAATGGCCGTGCCTTTTCCGCAGGCAGCGACCTGGCCGACCCCGACCGAAACACCACCGAACGCGGCGGGCCCTATGGGTTGATCCGGCGCGAACGTCGCAAGCCGCTGATTGCCGCCGTCGACGGCCTGGCCTTCGGCGGCGGCTTCGAGATGGTGCTGGCCTGCGACCTGGTGGTGGCCTCGCGCCGCGCCCGTTTTGCGCTGCCCGAGGTCAAGCGCGGGCTGCTGGCGCTGTACGGCGGCGTGTTCCG
>DASQFA010000699.1:0-2666 GCA_035633375.1 Rubrivivax sp. | reverse complement strand
TGCATGGCCGACTACTTACCAATGACCGCTCGCTGAGTCCGGCCCAGGTACTGGCAGCCCACAAGGCCCAGCCCAAAATCGAGAAGCGCTTCGAGCAGCTCAAGACCGTCCACGACCCTGTACCCCGAGCAACGCCTCACGCGCCGACCCACCACCGAGCAGGTCATGCGTTTGTTTGCCAGTGTGCAGTGCCACACCCTGCACGACGCAAGCGGGCACGCCGTGCAACGCTTCCCAGCACAGCTGAACCCTCTGCAGTGCCAGGTGCTTGATTTGCTCGGAGTGGACCGACGTGCCTACGAGTCGCTCGGTTGAGCTTGGAAATTCACGCAATTGCTAGCGCTGAAGTGCGGAATGTCTGTCCCGCCGCTGGCCAGGGAACGGTTGCAATGCAACGCCGCAGGGCGGGTGGTGCTGAAGCTGAAGACGCCCTGGCGCGACGCCGTCGAACCCTAGATCATGTCGCCGCTGGAGTTCACGCAGCGGCTGGTGCTGGAATGGCTGATGCGCCGCGACAGTTCGCGAAGTGCAGACGCGCGAGAGACTGCTTTGTGCCGGTCAATTCGTGTGGGAGTGAATTTGAGGAGAGGGTCGATGACGGGTCTACGTGAAATCAGTCGCGTTGCCGCAGACCTGTCGGTCGCCGCGCTCAACGCTTCCAGAAGCGCGATGCACCGGCCACCTGCTTTAGCGCCTTGTGTGCAGCCTGTGCAGTGACGCCGAGATGGGCTTGCAGGAACCCAGCGGCAAAGAGCGCGTCAGGATCCTCCTGTGCATCTTTGCGGAATTGATCCTGTGCCACCGCGATATCGTTGTGCGCCCCAAGTGCGTCCTGGGCAGGTCCGAGATGTTGCAGGTAGCGCTGGGTTGCCTTGTCCGACCATTGAGTCTGCACGAACTCGGCGAGGTATCGGAGCCGTTTCAGGCGCTTGCGAATCTTGTGCTGGTCCTCGGGGGGCAGATTGACAAAGCGCTTACCGCCCTTGACCACCTGCTGGTGCAACTTCGAAAGGCGCGCCACGACATGTTTCTGCGCTCGCCTCGACGAACTCGTCGATGCCTCAGGCGTCCCATCCCCTGAGGCAAATGCCAGGATGTCCAGCAACACGCCCTGGAGCTTTGCGTTGCGCACAACCCCGAGAAGATCGAACTCGGCATCCGGCATGCTCCATCGCACTTTGGGAGCGTGCGCCTGCTCGAGCAACGGCTGCACTGCCTTGGCCACCACCTCGTTGTCGCGCACCTCGCCGAGCCGTGCAAAGGCATCTGACAGCGTCGCTTCCCACTCTCCATCAATGCCCTGAGAAAGCGGCGCGAATTCGCGCAGAGCCGTTCGCAGGCGGCGCAGCCCGACTCGCATCTGGTGCACGTGTTCATCCGACGTGCTGCCCGACGACAATTCGCTGGCATTGCCAAGGACTTGGCGCAGCACCGACTGCAGGATGATGCGCAGCATCGTTTCGCCATCCAGGTCGCGATCAAGCTTCGGCGTCTCGGCTTTGAAGGGTGGGCCGTGGTCGTGTCCATTCGCCAGCACCGAGCCGCGCCGGGATTTCGACAGGGTGTTGAGCCACAGCCCCCCGTGATCCAACCACGCCTTGGCCAACGCGAAGAGCTCGCGCGAAGCTCCTGACTTGTGCTCCAGCTCCAGTTCGCAGATCGGCATGACACGATTGCCGGCTTTCACGTCTCCGATATCGAGGGCGGCCTCCACAACGGCCGAGGGCAATCTCAGCTCGCAGGACAGCCGGACGACGGCGACGGCATATCGCTCGACCAGTTCGTGTGTGCCGGCCTCGGCAAGCACTTTGTGCAGCGCCGCGCCTGCATCGCTTGAGTCGTGCCGCGCAAGATCCAGTATGGGCTGCTGGGCTGTAGCGACGCGCAGTGGCACGCTGTGCTCCTGCCGATCCACTGCGCTGATTCCCTCAGTCTTCAGCGTCTGTACCCACTTTCGACCTTCCTTGCGCAATCGCAGGGACATTCCGTGACGATCCAGGAGGCCGTCTGTCGTGTCGAAGTAGCGGGCCAGCATCGGCATACTGCGTGCGCCGCGGCGCTTGAGCTCGCTCTGAAGCGACGAGAGCTGGTGCCTGGGCACTTGTAACTTGAGTTCGAGCTCGCTCATGGCGTTCCTAACGAATAGCGCCTATCTGACGCGCCGCGAGCGGCGGATCGAAGCCGCCAGTGCGACCCGCTTCAGATAAACCCCGTCCTGATTAGTGACCTACCTCAGCCGCACGAATGGCCAAAGCAGGGGTGGGTGATGTGAGGCAAGCGGCGCGCAGGAGGCGAGCCAAGATGGAGCGCAGATCGAAGCGACGGTTGAAGCGGTACTGGGCCTCAGCGAGGTAGCGATGGGCGTACTTGGCGAAGTCGAAGGCGTGATACGTGCCACCCAGGGAGCGCTTGAGGTTGCCCAGGAAGGTATTGACCGCCTTGAACTGCGGCAATGCGGTGCTGGCCTTGCCACTGCCGGTGACCACACGCTCGTGCTTGGCACCGACCATCTGCACCGCGCCGAAGCACCACAGGCCGTCGGAGACCACCGTCGCCGACGGCGCAATGGAGTGGGCAGCGAAGGCCGCCACCGCCTCGGTCGTGAACGGCTGCTGGTGCAGGCACACGAACTGCGGCTGGCCGTCGGGGGTCGTCTGCACCGCGGC
>DASQFA010000698.1:0-10828 GCA_035633375.1 Rubrivivax sp. | reverse complement strand
TTCTGCGGATAGACATGAATGAGGCCTCCGCCCGGGCTGTCGATGTCGGCGATCAGCATGAAGGCGATGGCGACGATGAGTGGCATCACGATGCGCGAAACGAGGCCCCCTTCGGTGTTGCGCGAGCCATAGCCGAGCAACAGGTTGCAGCAGGCGGCGATCATGGCCATCATCCACCAGGCCGCATGCGGGATACGGTTCCACACTGCGGCCTGTGTATAGCCCTGCGCGTTCAGTACATCGTTCATGCCCGCAACCACCAGTGCGACGACGGGGTCTGGCTGCGCGGCCGCCGGTGCCTGAACCGCGGCCCAGAGCTCGTGCTGCAGTACGGCCGTACGCGCGTTGATCGTGGCCAGTGGGCGTTCGTCGCCCGTCAGGTAGAACCGAATGCGTTCATCGAGGTAGCTCTTGAGCAGCGATCGCACCTTGGCCGCGTCGGCGGGCGGCAGCAGGCCCGCCCGGACGAATTGGGTGCCGATGGCGTTGGCTTCGGCCCCTTCGAGGTTCTTGCGCTGGTCGTAGCGGCTGACGGCCATCGAAAAGCTGAATCCGATGATGAGCGCAAGCAGTGTCAGCGTCGCGCCAAGGATCACGCTGATGTCTTCGCGCGCGGCCTCTTCCAGGCTGCGCTGCTTGCTGAGAAAGGTGAAGCCAATCCACGCCACAAGCAACAGCAAGCAGAACGAAACAACGCCCACGATCAGCGGATGGTTGAAGTCGACAGGCATGGGGTTTGGCCCAGGTTAAGAAGGGCGCCGTGAAGTCCGGCCTAAAGCTTCTGGCGGCGACGCTGGCGCAGCGGTCCGAAACTCGATCCTGTGTCATTCTAGAAACATGAACTGCTGCGCGAGGCCACCCGCTTCAAGGACAGGTTCACGGCCGATTGATCGAACGAGCGTGGACTTGCCCGCCACCTCCATGCGACGTTCGATGGTGCGAAATCGCCGCAGGCGATGCGACGCGGCTACCCTTCAGGCTGGCAGCGCAGGCCGCAGGCGCACGCCTGGGCCTCGACGGCGATGTCGCGCTGCCGCTCGGCAGTGTCCGCGAAATGCAGGCGATACCAGATTGCCGGAAGCGGGACCGAGCCAATCCTGTCGGCCACGGTGGGCGGGCCCTACGGCACTTTCCCCGAGGCCGGTGTGAACAGCCGTTGCACGCGGTCCTTGAAGTCCGGCGGAAAGGTCCAGTAGCGCGTGCCTTGCGGGCCCTCCTGCGGCTCCAGGCCGCGGCGCTGCGGTTCGGCGCCCAGAAGCAGCAGCCCCAGCAGGTCGCCACTGACCCACGGATCCTCGAACCAGAAGCCGTGCGAGCGCAGCGGCAGATTCGGGATGACCGTCGGGTCCACCTTGAGGATGTCGAAGCCGAGCTTGCGCGAGGCGTCGATGAGGAAGCCGGTCTGCTCCTCACTCAGCTCGGTCGGGTTGGCGCTGCCGGCGCGGGACGCGCGGTTCACGACGGCGGAAAAACGAAGCGCCGAATCGTTCAAGTTCGCGGCGATGCTCACCCGCCCGACGATGTCGATGTATTGCGCCAGTTCGTCGACGAAGCGCCGCGTGTCGATGTCGGGCGCGGCGAAGTAGACCTGCGACAGCCGCAAGCGCTGGCGCAACTGCTCACGCGTTTCACCCGGCCGCGGTGTGGCCAGCTTGACCAGGGCGGGGCTGACGATCTGCGCCCCCGCGCTGAACGCCACCACCTCGATCGACGACGCCTGGGTGTTTTCGGCCAGCGCTTCGATCATGCGGGCAAAGGGGGCGATCGAGGCCGCGGCGTGGCCGACGTCGGTGAAGTAGCGCAGGATCGAGCCCGTGGAGGGCCAAAGGAACGACAGCATGACGACGCGCCGGCCGGTGAAGTGGCGCAACTGCGCGGCCTGCGCCGAGGCCCGTGCCACCGTGTTGTTGGCGCCGTGCACATAGACCACCAGTTCCTTTTTTTCGCTGGCGGCCAGCGCCTTGTTGACGGTGGCGAAGAAGGCCTGCGCGTCGGCCGAGCCCGCCACGGTGCCGCCGGGGCCCAGGGCGGCCCTCTGTTCCAGGCCCTTGAGGTGGATGATGGGGCGTTCGTCGGGGTCGTCGCTGGTCGACAGCCGATGCAGCGTCTCCCAGTCCAGCGTGTCGTCGCCAATGCGCATGTGCGCCACCCCCATGCGCAGGCGCTCGCTGGGCAGCAGGGTGTGCAGCGGTTCGGGCGTCTCGATGACGGCGCCGCGGTTGGTGACGTAGAACACCGGCAAGTCGGTGCCCCGCACCTGGTAGCCCGCCTTCTCGAACGGATCGACATCGCCCGAGCGGAAACTCACCGGCGTGGGCATCAGCCGCACTGGCGATTCACAGCCGGCGAGCAGCATGACGACGCACAGCGCCGCCAGCCAAAACGTGGTACCGCGCGCGCAGCCTGAAGGCTGTGTAGGCATGCCTCATTCTGCCGCAGTTCAGTCGTGCCCGAGTGTCCGTATGCCTTGCCTCGCCGGGCTGGAGCTGGCCCTTCATCAAAGGTGGGTGACGTGTGGCTGAGTGCAGGTGACCTGCTTGCGCCAGCGCTCATAGGCGACTGCCAGCAACAGGGCGGCGGGCAGGTAGAGCAGGACCGTCCCGATGACGGTCGTCTCGTGCTCCGAGCAGGTGCCCGACGAGCAGGCCAAACGCGACGACGACCAAGGTGACGACGAGTGTGCCCTGGCCGATCACGCCCTGGATCGCCCGGCCATGGACACCGAACGAATGCGCCGGCGATTCGGCGAGGAGCGATTCACTTCACGGATTCGGCGTCTTGGCAAGTAGCCCCTGCAGAACCTCAAACGCCGACCGTCACCCTGCGACGGGTTGGCAGACGCGGATCCTCGGCGAGAGCTTGGCTCGGAGTTCCCGGTCCGCTACCCGAATGTCGTACTCGGACTGCAGGTTCAGCCAGAACCGGGGCTCCATGCCGAAGAACAACCCGAGCCGAAGCGCGGTGTCCGCGGTGATGGGGCGCTGGCCATTCACCAGATCGCTGATCCTGCTCGGCGAGACATCGATGTCCGCGGCGAGCTGGCGTGCGCTGATGCCCATGGGCTTCATGAAATCCTCCAGCAGGATCTCGCCCGGATGAATCTCTTCGAGCAACTTGGCCATGTTTCGCATTCCTAGTGGTAGTCCACGATCTCGACGCGGTGCGCCCCATCGGTCTTCCAGACAAAGCAGATTGGCCACTGGTCGTTGATGCGAATGCTGTGCTGACCCTTGCTGTCGGCCTTCAGTGCCTGCAAATGGTTGCCCAGTGGGACGCGCAGGCTGGCCGGCTCGGTGGCGGCCTGGATCTGAAGCAATCATTTTCACAAGTCGTTCCGCTGTCGTGCCCACCACTGTTGCAGGAACCCGCCGGCAAGCATGGCCACGAGAAAGACGAGCACCTCGGTGTTGCCCAGCGCCAGCCCCGCAAGCGCTGGGCCGGGGCAGTAGCCCGCGAGCCCCCAGCCCAGGCCGAAGAGCAGGTTTCCAAACAGCAGCGGTCGGTCGATGGACTTCTTTGGCAATGCGGGGAACTCGGTTTCGAACCAGGGCCGTTCCTTGCGGCGCGCCCACTGAAAACCGATCAAAGAAACGAGGACGGCGCTGCCCAGCACCCCGATCAGGTCTGGGCTCCAGACACCGGACCAATCCAGGAAGCTCAGCACCTCACCGGGATTGCTCATCCCCGACAGCATCAACCCCATGCCGAACAGGAGCCCGGCGGCAAGCGCCGACAGATTCGACTTCATGCCGGTACCCCCAGCCAGTGGCGCAGCAGGCTTGCCTTGAAGATGCCGGCCGCCATGAAGACAAGTACAGCCACCAGCGAACGCGGCGCCAGACGCCCGAGTCCACAGACGCCGTGTCCGCTGGTGCAGCCACCGCCCTGGCGGGTTCCCCAGCCCACCAGCAGTCCGGACAAGGTCAATATCCAGATGCCGGGACTCGGCCGGCTGACGATGTTCAGCGTGGGGAACAAGTACGCGCCCAGCCCGGCGCCCAGCACGATGCCGCCGAGAAACAGCAAGCGCCACAGCCCACCCTCCCGGATACCGGCAAAAAGGATGCCGCTGACGCCGGCAATTCGACCGATGGAGTGATACAGCAGCACCGCCGCCGCCCCGATCACCAGTCCCCCGGCCAGGGTAAACAGATGGATGCCGGTGATCTGCCCGGCGAGCCAGTGCGATGCGGGATCAAGCTGGGTCAGCACGGTGAATCCTTTGCCAGAAAACGGTGAAGTAGCGGTCTCAACCGGCCGCGAGCGCGACCTCGATGATCGGCCCCGGGTTCCGCGTGCCGACCTTGGCATGCAGCTGGCTCAGTGCGGCCTTGAGCGCGCCTTCGATCACCGGGTGATGGAAGTGCATGCGCAGCATGGCGTCGATTTTTGTGCGCTGCTCGGTCGCCCAGGCCAGCAGGATCCCCAGGTGCTCGACGCGCGGCGCGATTATCTCGCTGGCAAGCACTCGGCCGCTGTTGCGGTCGGCGAAGAGCCGCAGCACGCCATGGGTCGCACCCATGGCCCGCGCGCGCCGCCTTGCGCGCGCCCGCCACCGCAGTGGCAAAGAGCAAGAGCGAACTGCGTCGTCCTGACCGGGCTGCGCTTGCGGCCACGGCGCTCAGGCGGCCAGCAGGGTCGACCCACCTGCCCCGATGGCTGCCGCCGCGGCGGGCACCACCAGCCGGCGACGCCACAACATGTACGCCACAGGCAAGCCGGCGAGCCCCGCAGCCACGTGCTTGAGGGTGTGGCCGCTGACCATGCCGGTCAGCTCGAAGATCTGCCGATCGTAGTGCTCGAAAACCTTGGCCAGCAGGTAGCCGGCAAACACCGCATAGATGGCCGCGCCATGGGTGTAGCGCGACGGGTGCATCGCCGCCAGCTTGAGCAGCACGATCACCGCATACGCCTGCAGCACGACGTAGGGCATGACGTTGCCACGCCCCTGGCGCTCGGTGATGATCCAGTAGACCACGGTGCCGACGCCGATCAGCAGCATCGGCACCAGCGCCAGCAGGCCGGCTCGTGCGTCGACCCGGTCGACGATCTGCGCCGAGATCAACGCCATGAAGGCGATGGTCATCGGCAGACGGTCCCAGAAGAGCGTCTCGTTGTTCGGCTTGAGGTGGTAGTAGCAGGAGCCGGCCGCAGTGAGCAGCACGCCGATGCAAAAGATCAGGTAGGGCCAGCGTTCGGCCGAGCTGGCGAAGCAGCTGCGCGGGCGCAGCACCAGCAGCAGCCCGGCCCCTCCGGCCAATGCAAAGGCCAGGTTCGAGCCGACGTCGAGGAAGTTCTCGATGCCGTAGGCCTCGCGCTTGTCGGCGAAGTCGTGGTAGCCCATCGGTTGCGGCACGGCCGGCAGGAACAGTGCCAGCGCGACAGTCAGCAGTGTCAGCCCGATCAGCAGCAGGGTGCGAGTGTTCATGGTCATTGCCGGGTGCGATCGTACGACGGCCGGCAGTGTGCCGCACATTCGACCTTCCCCCAGGGTCCGATGCAGGACCACGCAGCCGAGCGGCCTGCGCGCCTGCGTGCCCAAACGGTTCACGCTGCGCAACCCTCTAGCGCACCCCGGCGGGCGACAGGTGCTCGAAAACGCGCGCGGCGACATCGGCTGGGCTGAAGGCTCTCGCGGGCGATCCCGGTACAGCGAGGAGGCCATGAACAGCTCGGACCAAGGTTCTCGTGCGACGAAGTGCTCCTTGGTGGGCCACTGCACTTGACCAAGGTGGGCATCGAGCAGAGTTTTCGAAGGTCTGTTCGCATGAGTCCGGTTATCGAGCGATGCCAAGAGAGCACGGGAAACAAGTCGCCCGGGGATCAGAATGTCGATCCGCGACGAAATGGCAGGCTCGCTCATAGAGAAAAGTGAGGAGGCGCCACCGCGCGCTCGCGCCTGCCTTCGACACTGCGCCAGCGGTCCGCCCGACCTCGACATCCCCTACAAGACTCTCGAGACCCCAAACATGACACGACTTCAACTCCCGATGGTCCTGCTGCTGCTGGCGCTCGTGGCCGGATGCGGCAAGAACGCCGGCGTCGGCGGCACCGCCGGCGACGCCATGCCGGCCACGCTGAAGGCCAACCAGCAGATGGCGGCCGAACTCAAGCTCGACGACCCGCAGGACTTCGAGGACGCCAAACGCGGCCTGATCGCACGCCCAGAGGGCAAGATCATGTCGGCCGATGGCTCGACGGTACTGATCGACTTCGACGCCTTCAAGTTCGTCGACGGCAAGGCGCCGGCCACCGTCAACCCGAGCCTGTGGCGGCACGCGATCCTGAATGCGCAGATCGGCCTGTTCAAGGTCACCGACGGCATTTGGCAGGTGCGCGGCTTCGACATCGCCAACATGACGCTGATCGAAGGCAAGACCGGCTTCATCGTCGTCGACCCGCTCACCGCACGCGAGAGTGCCTCCGCAGCGCTGGCATTCGCGCGCAAGCATCTGGGCGACAAGCCGGTGTCGGCCATCGTCTTCACCCACAGCCACGCCGATCACTTCGGCGGCGCGCTGGGCATCATGTCGGCGCAGGAAGCCGCCGAGCGCAAGATCCCCATCGTCGCGTCCGAAGGCTTCATCGAAGAGGCGACGAGCGAGAACATCCTTGTCGGCACGGCGATGGCGCGGCGCTCGATGTACCAGTTCGGCAAGAACCTCGAGCGCTCCCCGAAGGGCCTGGTCGACACGGGCCTGGGCAAGAACGTCGCCTACGGTGCGGTGGGCGTGCTCGTGCCGACGCAACTCGTCACCAAGCAGACGGAGGAGCTCACGCTCGACGGCGTGCGCTTCGTGTTCCACAACGTCCCCGGTGCCGAGGCGCCGGCCGAACTCACGTTCTCGATCCCGGACAGACGAGCCTACGGCGGCGCCGAGAACCTGGCGCAGACGATGCACAACCTGCTGCCCGTGCGCGGCGCGAAGGTGCGCGACTCGCTGCAGTGGTCGGTGTATCTGCAGGAGGCGATCGACCAGATCGGCGACGCCGAGGTCTACTTCGGCCAGCACAACTGGCCGGTGTGGGGCAACGCGCGCATCGTCGACTTCATCACCAAACACCGCGACGTCTACAAGTACATGCACGACCAGACGGTGCGCCTGATCAATGCCGGCCACACGCCGCGCGAGATCGCCGAGATGGTCAAGCTGCCGCCGTCGCTGGCGTCCTTCTTCGGCGCGCGCGGCTACTACGGCGACCTGCGCCACAACGTCAAGGCGGTATACCAGTTCTATCTCGGCGCCTACGACGGCAATCCGGCCAACCTCAACCTGCTGCCGCCGCAGGAGTCGGCCAAGCGCTACCTCGATCTGATCGGGGGCGCCGACAAGGCCGTGGCCGCGGCACAGACGGCCTACGACCAGGGCGACTACCGATGGGCGGCGGAGTTGCTCAACCACGCCGTGTTCGGCGCGCCCGACCACAAGGGGGCCAAGGAGCTGCTGGCCCGCACCTACGACCAGATGGGCTACATGGCCGAGGCCGCGACCTGGCGCAACAGCTATCTCACGGCAGCGATGGAGCTGCGCGAAGGGCCGCCGAAGAAGGGCATCGACCGATCGTTCCTGATCGACATGCTGCAGCAGACACCGATCGAGCGATTCCTCGAAGCGATGGCCGCAGGCTTGGACGGCCCGGCAGCCGACGGCAAGAACCTGAAGGTCAACCTGGTGCTGACGGACATCAACGAGTCCCACGTGCTTTGGATCGAGAACGCCGTGCTGCACCACAAGAAGGCCGCACCGGACGCCGCTGCCAACGCGACGCTGACGCTGACCAAGCCGATCTTCATCAAGATGATGGCCGGCACCGCGGGCGTGAAGGACACGCTGCTCAGCGACGACCTGAAGGTGGACGGCAGCAAGATCGACCTGGTGCGCTTCTTCACGCTGATCGACAAGGCGCCGGGCACCTTCCAGATCGTGGCGAAGTAGGTGAATGCGATGGCAAACGACGAGTTCGACTACGACTGGCTGATCGTCGGCTCCGGGTTCGGCGGCAGCGTCGCCGCGCTGCGCCTGGCCGAGAAGGGCTACAAGGTGGCGGTGCTGGAGGCGGGCCGGCGCTTCCGCGACGAGGACCATGCCAAGACTACCTGGGACCTGCGCAACTTCCTGTGGGCGCCGGCGCTCGGGCTGCGCGGCATCTTCCGCCTGACGCCGTTCAAGGACGTGTTCATCGCCAGCGGCACGGCCGTGGGCGGCGGCAGCGTGGTCTACGCGAACACGCTGTACCGGGCGGCGCCGTCCTTCTTCGCCAACCCGCAATGGGCCGCACTCGGTGATTGGGCCGCGACGCTGAAACCTCATTACGACACGGCCAGCCGCATGCTCGGCGTTCAGCAGGTACCCTTCGAAAGCGACAGCCAGAAGCTGCTGCTGCAGCTGGGCCAGGCCTTCGGCGTCGCCGACACCTTCACGCGCACGCCCTGCGGAGTGTTCTTCGGCGAGCCCGAGGTCACGGTGCCGGACCCGTACTTTGGCGGCGAGGGCCCGGCGCGCACCGGCTGCAACCGCTGCGGCGCGTGCATGGTCGGCTGCCGCGTCGGCGCGAAGAACACGCTGCTGAAGAACTACCTGTGGTTCGCCGAGAAGCGTGGCGCCGCAATACTGCCCGAGCGCCAGGTGGTCGATGTCCGGCCGCTCGGCGCGGCAGACGGCGCCGATGGCTACACGGTGGTGTGCGAGCGGCCGGGCGCCTGGTTCGACACGCGGCGCCAGACCCTGAAAGCCCGCGGCGTGGTGTTCGCAGCCGGCGCGCTGGGCACCAACCAGTTGCTCGCGCAGTGCAAGCACTCGGGTGCGCTGCCCGGCATCAGCGACCGTCTTGGCGAGCTGGTGCGCACTAACAGCGAGGCGATCCTGGCGGTCACGCTGCCGGCGGGCACGCACCTCGATCCGTCGAAGGACGTGGCCATCAGCTCGAGCATCCACACCAGTCACGACACGCACATCGAGTTCGTCACCTACGTGCCGAAGGGCGACGCCATGTCGTTGATCATGACCATGCTGGTCGGCGATGGCACGCGGCTAACGCGGCCGCTGAAGCTGCTGGGAAACATCGTGCGCCATCCGCTGAATTTCCTGCGCACGTTGCTGCCCTTCGGTTGGGGGCGGCGCACGGTGGTCTTCCTGGTCATGCAAAGCCTGGACAACGCCATCTCGTTCAAGGCGAGGCGCCGCTGGTTCGGCGGCGGCTTTGGCCTGACGACGCGCCAGGACCCGGAAGAGCCCAACCCCACCTTCATCCCCGCCGGCAACAAGGCGGCCGAGTGGCTGGCCGAGCACACCGGCGGCGTCGCGCAGTGCTCGTTGCTGGAGGCCACAGCCAACATCCCGACCACCGCCCACATCCTGGGCGGCGCAGTGATCGGCCAGGACGCTGTCAGCGGCGTGATCGACAAGCAGTGCCGCGTCTTCGGCTACCGCAACATGATCGTCTGCGACGGCGCGGCGATGCCGGCCAACCCTGGCGTCACCCCGTCGTTGACGATTGCCGCGCTGGCCGAGCACGCCATGGCACAGATCGCACCCATCCGCGCCAAGCGAACCACAGACGAATTGATTGGAAGTCCTGCATAACTGCATAGTGCCGTGCTGAAGTTCAGCTTGACAACTTCTGCACGACGGTTTGGCCACCGCTCGCCCTGACCGGAGCTTTGCCGCCGGCCTGCGTACAACCGCTCCATTGAGTGGGTGTGCGCGGCACGACCCAGCAACTGCATAGGACGCCGTGACGTGCAGCGCCACGCTGCTCGGGCGGGTAAGTCAGAAGCTCTAGAGCCGCCCTTCACCAACGACTGTTGATGGCCGGGAGCAGGAGTTCACAGCACGGGCAGGCCGCAGTCAGTCGGCGCCCGACTGTTGCGCGGGCCCCGCCTTCGCAGCGGTGCCCCCCCAAAACTTGAAGGGCAGGTGTGCGGCCAGTAGGCTTGCGGCAGCCTTTGTTTAGGCTTGTGCGACACCTGCCCTCAGTTCGGGGCGGATCGACGCGCGTCTGCGTTCGCCGGGCAGGTGTCCCACAACCCTAAACAGCAGCGGACCTTCCGACCGTAACCCCATAACCGCCGTCCGGGCCGCCCAGTCGGCCGATGTGAACGGGATCGAGCACCGTCCAAGCGTTGGTATCCTGCGCGACGATGTCACCGGAACAACTACAACTCGAAGCAGGTATCCAGCACTGGCAGCGCAACGCACGCTGCTCGGCGACGCCATCGTTGATGCGATGCTGGCGCCGGCATGCGCCAAGTTGGCCGCGTCGTCCGCAGACGCGGCCTTGTCCGTGGCGCATCGCTACCCGTCAACGACCTGGAGCGCTACCGCATGTCGGGATGGCGGCGCGCGCCCCGGGCAGCGCGAATGCAACCGGCGTGATGTCCAATCATCAAGCGACCGCAGGCGCTAACCGCGTAACTTGAACATCACGTCCAAGGCGATTTTCGCGCGGTCTCCGTAGGGAGGCTGCATTGCCACCTGGATCGACGAGATGCGCGCCTGGCTGAAGATCGGCCGCAGCTTCGAGAAGGTCAGGAAGCCCTCGTAGCCATGGTAGTGCCCCATGCCACTGGCGCCGATGCCACCGAACGGGATGCTGTGTTGCCCCGCCTGCACGATGGCCTCATTCACGCCGACGCTGCCAGAGATGATGTGGGTGATGTAGTGCTCGACGAGTTGCTTGTCTTTGGTGAACGGGTAGAAAGCCAGCGGGCGGTCGCGGTCGTTCACATAGGCGATCACCTCTTCGGGGTCGCGATAGGGCTTGATGGGCAGCAACGGCCCGAAGATCTCGTCCTTCATGATCGTCATCTCGTCGCTCACGCCGAGCA
>DASQFA010000697.1:0-2860 GCA_035633375.1 Rubrivivax sp. | reverse complement strand
AAGGCCCCGTTGCGCGTGCTGCGCAACGGCAGCCTGGAGATCGAGCCTGCCAAGCGGCAGGTGCGCCACGGCGGCACGCCGGTGGACTTCACCGCGTTGGAGTTCGACCTGCTGCTGCACTTTGCCCAGCACCCGGGGCATGTGTTCTCACGCGCGCAACTGCTCGACGCGGTGTGGGGCTACAGCCATGACGGCTACGAGCACACCGTCACCACGCACATCAACCGCCTGCGCAACAAGCTCGAGGCCGACCCGATGCGCCCGCAGCTGATCCTGACCGTGCGCGGCGCCGGCTACAAGCTGCGCGACCCGCCGCCGTAGAACGCATGACGGTCAGGTTCAAGATCGCGCTGACGATCTTCATCACCGGCGCGCTCACCGCGCTGGGCGTGGTGGCGATGGTGCTGTTCGCCTTCGAGCGCTTCGAGCACGAAAGCAACTACTACCGCGCCAACGCCTTCCTGGGCCGGGTGGTGCAGGCACACGGTGGCGAGCTGTTCGACCAGCAGTTGCGCCACCCGGAGGAGTTCGTCGAGTTCCTGCGCAACCTGGTGCTGTACGAGCCCGACTCGCAGCTGTACCTGCTGGACGCACAGGGCAAGGTACTGGCCAGCAGTGGCCGCGCGAAGCTGGCGCCGGGCTTCAAGGTGGCGCTGGGCCCGGTGCAGCAAGCGGCCGGCAGCGAGCCGATGCCCTATGTGATGGGCGACGACCCGGAGCACATGAACGCCGATGCGGTGATTGCCGCGCGCGCGCTGCGCCGCGCCGTCATCCGCAGCGACGAGGGCGTGGCCGGCTATCTGTACCTGGTGCGCCAGAAGCCTGCCCTGCCCGAAGGCCGCATCGAGGCATTGCGAAGCAGCTTCACGCTGCCGCTGCTGGGCTTGATCGTGGCGCTGGTGGCGCTGACCACGGCAATGTCAGCCTGGATCATCGGCGTCGTCACGCGGCCGCTGCGCCGCCTGAGCCAGGCGGTGGCGGCGGTCGCGCGCGAGGGGCTGGACGCCGGTGCACCGGGCACGCTGCCGGGGAGTTGGCCGCAGGCCGAAGCAAAGGACGAATTCGGGCAGTTGAGCCAGGGCTTTCGCAGCATGCTCGACGCACTGCGCCGGCAGTGGGAGGCGCTGCGCCGCCTGGACCACTTCCGCCGTGAAGGCGTGAGCAACCTGTCGCACGACCTGCGCTCGCCGCTCACCGCCACCGCCGCCTGCCTGGAGACGCTGGACGCGCGCTTTGCCGCCGACGCCGCGCGCAGCGGCGACCGCCAGCTGCTGGAAGTGGCGCTGCGCAACACGCGCAATGCGGCGCGGCTGGTGCAGTCGCTGGGCGATCTGGCGCAACTCGACGAGCCGCAGTTCAAGCTGCGGCGCGAGACGCTCGACGTCGGCGAACTGCTGGGCGACATCGCGCTGCGCTTCGCGCCGCGCGCCCAGGCGCTGGGCGTTTCGCTGGCGCTGGCGCCGCCAGGCGACGCGCCCACTGTCGCATCGCTGGACATCGAGCTGTTCGAGCGCGCGGTGGCCAACCTGGTGGACAACGCGCTGAAGTTCTGCGCTGCCGGCACCCGCATCACGCTCGGCGTGCGATGCGACGGCGATGCGGTGCGCGTGAGCGTGGTCGACACCGGTGCGGGCATCGCCGAAGCCGACGTGCCGCACCTGTTCGACCGCCTTTATCAAAGCCGCCAGAGCGTGGCGCCGGCCACGGGCGAAGGTGGCAAGGGCCTGGGGCTGGCCATCGTCAAGCGAATTGCGGAGCTGCACGGCGGCAGCGTGGCAGTGCAAAGCCGACTGGGACAGGGTACGACGATCACGCTGTCACTGCCGGCCGCAGGGCCGGCGGCCTGACGCAACGACCGGGGTCGGTAGGGCCGGGGGTCTGACGAAGCCTGATGCCGGGCCCCCGCGCAGCCTGACGCGCAGGCCTTGCGCGGCCTCAGCCTGCCAGCACCTCAGCCATGGCCTGCGCAGTGCGCTCGACGTTGCCGCTGTTCAGCCCGGCCACGCAGATGCGCCCGCTGCGCACCAGGTAGACGGCGTACTGCTCGCGCAGCCGGTCCACCTGCGCGGCGCTCAGGCCGGTGTAGCTGAACATGCCGCGCTGGGTGAGGAAGTAATCGAAGTTGCGCCCCGGCACCTTGGCGCTGATGACCTGGTGCAGCGACTTGCGCATCGCCAGGATGCGCTGGCGCATGGCCGCCAGCTCAGCCTCCCACATCGGCCGCAGCTCGGCGTCGGCGAGCACGTGCGCGACGATTTGCCCGCCGTGGATCGGCGGGCTGGAGTAGTTGCGCCGGATCATGAACTTCATCTGGCCCAGCACATGCTCGGCCTGCTTCGCGTCGGGGCAGACCACGCTCAAGGCGCCGGCGCGCTCGCCATACACGCTCATGCTCTTGCTGAACGAGTTGGCCACGAAGAAGCTGGCGCCGGCGCTGGCCAGCGCGCGCACCGCATGGGCGTCTTGCTCGATGCTGTCGCCAAAGCCTTGATAAGCCAGGTCCAGGTAAGGCATCAGCCGGCGCTCGACGAGCAGCGGAATCAGCGCGTCCCACTGCGCGCGGCTCAGGTCCACGCCGGTGGGGTTGTGGCAGCAGGCGTGCAGCAGCACCACGCTGCCTTCCGGCACGCCGCGCAAGGTGTCGAGCATGGCATCGAAGCGCACGCCGCCGCTGAGCGTGTCGTAATACGGGTAGCTGAGCACGGCGATGCCGGCGCCCTCGAACATCGAGCGGTGGTTGTCCCAGGTGGGGTCGCTGACCCACACGCCGCTTTGCGGGAACCAGCGCTTGATGAAATCCGCGCCCACCTTCAGCCCGCCGGACGAACCCACCGACTGGATCGTGGCCACTCGCTTCGAT
>DASQFA010000696.1:0-1601 GCA_035633375.1 Rubrivivax sp. | reverse complement strand
GGCGATGATCTGCGGCGTGAGCTTCAGCCGGTCGAGCAGCGGCGCGGCCAGGCCCGCCGCGCGCGCCGCCTCCAGGTCGGTCGCGTTGGCCTGCTGCAGCGCCTGGGTGTGCGCGCGCAGCCGCGCGGCCAGATGGCGCAGCGCCGCGTTCTTCGCGGCCGTCGACGCCGCGGCCATGCCGGTGGCGGCAGCGCGCGCCGCCACGCCCACATGGGCCATGTACGCAGGGATGTCGGTCGGATTCATGTGTCGGCGATTGTCCCAAAAATCCCGGCGGGTCCTCCGCCGCATTCGAAGGCGCGACGCATGGGGCCGGGTACGCCGCGATCTGCCGATCGGCGCGCCGGCTTATCGACGCCGCAGGCCCAGTGCCATGACGGCACCCACGACAAGCAGCGCGCCCACGACCTGGATCGGTGCGATCGATTGCCCGAGCAGCAGCCAGGCCATGAGCAGCGCCGCGACCGGCTCGACGTTCAGGATCGGCGAACTGCCGACCACGCCCAGCCTGGGCAGCAGCGTGAACATGATGGTGAATGCCGTGCCGTACAGCAGCGTCAGCGCCGCCAGGCCCCACCAGCCGGCGCTGGCATCGGGCCAGTGCGCGCCACCCTGGGCGATGGTGGCGATCAGCGCGAGCACGCCGACCATGCCCATCGTGAGGGCGGTGCGAAGGCGTCCGTCGAGATCGGCCACCTCGTGCTGCGTCAAGGCCAGCACCAGGCCGAAGGTGGCTGCCGCGACCAGCGCAAAGGCCACGCCGCCGCCGATCTGGCCCCAGTGCGAGCGTGCGCCCAGGCCCGACGCGGCGCCCGCCACGTCCAGCGCCAATGCCAGCCCGAACAGGATGACCGGCATGGCGATGAGCATGGCGCGCTCGGGCCGGTGCCGGTAGATCGACCAGGCCGCCAGCGCGGTCCATAGCGGATAGGTGTTGAAGGCCAGCAGCGCCAGGCCGACCGGTATGCGTGCCACCGCCGAGTACAGGCAATAGCTCTGGATGCTGACCAGCAGGCCGATCAGCGGCATCACCTTCAGTTGCCGACGACTCAAGCGCAGTGGCAGCCGGTTCAGCATGACGATGGCCGCCACCACGGCGGCCGTGACCAGGCTGCGCACCGCCACCGCGGTGACCACGTCCACGCCATGGTCGAGCGCGATGCGCGCGGCCACGTGGTTGCCGCCGAACATGCAGGCCAGCAGCAAGAGCATGACGAAGGCTCGGGGGCTGATCGACGGGGAGCTCACGGTGCGCGCAGTGCGCCGATGTCACGGCGGAGCGCCGTTATGCCCGGCAGTCTGGCACAGGGCACATCCACACGGCGCGCCGGGCATGACGTGACACGCGCGCGTGGCGGGCGCGGAGGCCGTCCGCGCGGCCGCGTGGGCGCGTGGGCGAAGCCGTGAGCAGGACAGCGCATTGAACCCGGCGCAAACGACAGCCTTTTCAGCGCCGCCAAGGACGTATCGGGCTATCCGGTTGTCCCCTAGTTTGCGGATGGCGGCCTCGAACGATCGGGCGCAAACTGTGCGGCTTGATTCCGCGGTTTCGCGGGCCCGGGAGCCTGGTTTGGAAGCTTCGGTGCGCATGGTTCGCCGGC
>DASQFA010000695.1:0-5826 GCA_035633375.1 Rubrivivax sp. | reverse complement strand
GCTCGTCGACTCGGGCCTGTTGAGCGGTGTGATCGATGTCTCCACCACCGAGGTGGCCGATGAAATCGGCGGCGGCGTGCTCTCCGCCGGGCCGACGCGATTGGATGTGTTCGCGCGCCACGCCCTGCCCTACGTGGGCTCTTGCGGCGCGCTCGACATGGTGAACTTCGGCCCCTGGGACAGCGTGCCCGAGCGCCTGAAGTCGCGCAAGCTGTACCGCCACAACCCGAGCGTCACGCTGATGCGCACCACCGCCGAGGAGTGCCGGGCGATCGGCGAATTCATCGCCGCCAAGCTGAACGCCATGCAAGGCCCGGTGCGCTTTCTCATCCCCGAAGGCGGCGTGTCGGCGATCGACAAACCCGGCCAGCCCTTTCACGACCCCGAGGCCGACCGCGCTCTGTTCTCGGCCATCGAGCAGAACTTCCGCCCGGGCCACGACCGGCGGCTGCTGAAACTGCCGCTCCACATCAACGACGAAGCCTTTGCCGACGCCCTGGTGGCGGCCTGGCGTGAGATCACCCTAGCCACCCCCAGCGCGCGACGCGCCTGAGACCAAACCAAGACACCCATGCCACGCATCGCCAGAACCCAATTGCTCGAGCGATTTCGCACCAAGATCGCCGCCGGCCAACCGCTCATCGGTGGCGGCGCCGGCACCGGCCTGTCGGCCAAGTGCGAAGAGGCCGGTGGCATCGACCTGATCGTGATCTACAACTCCGGGCGCTACCGCATGGCCGGGCGCGGCTCACTGGCCGGCCTGCTGGCCTATGGCAACGCGAACGAAATCGTCTGCGAAATGGCGCAGGAGGTGCTGCCGGTGGTGAAGCACACGCCGGTGCTGGCGGGCGTGAACGGCACCGATCCGTTCATGATCCCCGAGGCCTTTTTCCAGCGCCTGATCACGCTGGGCTTCTCGGGCGTGCAGAACTTTCCCACCGTCGGCCTGATCGACGGCAGCTTCCGCGCCAACCTCGAAGAAACCGGCATGGGCTACGGCCTGGAAGTCGAGATGATCGCGCGCGCCCGTTCACTGGACCTGCTGACCACGCCCTATGTCTTCAGCGAGGCGAACGCGCGCGACATGGCCCAAGCCGGCGCCGACATCGTGGTGTGCCATATGGGCCTGACCACAGGCGGTGCCATCGGTGCGGAAACGGCCATGAAGCTGGCCGACTGCGTGGCGCCGATCAACGCCTGGGCTGCTGCGGCGCGGGAGCTGAACCCTGAGCTGATCGTGCTGTGCCACGGTGGGCCGATCGCCACGCCCGAGGACGCGCAGTACATCTTGCAGCATTGCCCTGGCTGCAATGGCTTTTACGGCGCCAGCTCAATGGAGCGGCTGCCCACCGAGGTGGCGCTGACCGAGACCACGCGGCGCTTCGTGCAGATCAAGCGATAGAGAAGGAGACACCACCATGTCCGGCGCTGATTTTGGAAGCTTCATCCTCGGCCTGATCGTCGTTGCGATTGTCGTGGCCATCGCCGTGTGGCTGCTGCACTGGCTGTACCTGCGCAGCAGCAAGGAGCGCGCCTTCGTGCGCACGGGGATGGGCGGGCAGAAGGTGGTGCTCGACGGCGGCGCCTTCGTGCTGCCGATCGTGCACGACGTGATCCCGGTGAACATGAACACGCTGCGCCTGGAGGTGATGCGCGGCCGCGACAAGGCGCTGATCACCAAGGACCGCATGCGCGTGGACGTGATCGCCGAGTTCTATGTGCGCGTGGCCGCCAAGCCCGATGCCGTGGCGGCGGCGGCGCAGACGCTGGGCCTGCGCACGATGGAACCCGAGCAGTTGAAGGAGCTGGTCGAAGGCAAGTTCGTCGACGCGCTGCGCACCGCCGCGGCCGACATGACGATGGAGGAACTGCACGAAAAGCGCGGCACCTATGTCAAGCGCGTGCGCGAGGCGGTGGCCGAAGACCTGACGAAGAACGGCCTGGAACTGGAAAGCGCCTCGCTGACCCAGCTCGACCAGACCGGCATGGAGTACTTCAACCCGAGCAATGCCTTCGATGCCGAGGGCCTGACACGCCTGACCGAGCAGATCGAGCACCGCAAGAAGCAGCGCAACGACGTGGAGCAGGACACGCTGATCGCCATCCGCAACAAGAACCTCGAGGCCGAAAAACTGTCGCTCGAAATCGACCGCGAAAGCGAATACGCGCGCCTATCGCAGCAGCGCGAGGTGGAGATCGCTCGCGCACGCCAACGCTCCGAAGTCAGCACCGAACGGGCGCAGCGCGAGCAGGCCGCCGAGGGCGCACAGATCTCCGCCAAGCAGGCAATCGACGCGGCGCGCATCCGCTCCGAGCAGAGCATCGAGCAGGAGCGCATCGGCAAGGAGCGCGCGATCCAGGGCGCCGAGATCGAGCGCCGGCAGTCGCTGGAGCTGGCCGAGCAGCAGCGCGCCATCGCCGTGGCGCGCGAAAGCAAGGCGCAGAGCGAGGCGCAGGCCGAGGCCGAGATCGCGCGCGCCATGGCGGTGTCGGCCGAGGAGAAGGTGTTCACCGCCCGCGAGGTGGAGATGGCCGAGCGGAAGAAGGCCATCGACCTGATCGGCGCGGCGCAGTCGGCCGAGCGCGATGCGCTGCGCCTGACCTCGGCCGCGCAGGCCGAAAAGCACGCCAGCGCCGACCGCGGCGCCGCGGTGCGCGCGCAGGCCGAGGCCGACGCCGATGCCGACAAGATCCGCTCCATGGCGATGCGCGTGCGCGCCGAGATCGAAGCCGAGGCGCTGCAGTTGATGAACCAGGCGCACAACATGCTCACGCCCGAGGCACGTATGTCGGCGCTGCGCATGCGGCTGGTGGACAAGGCCGAGGGCATCATCCGCGAATCGGTCAAACCGATGGAGCGCATCGAAGGCATCAAGATCCTGCACGTAGACGGCCTCGGTGGTTCCAGCGGTGGTGGCATCGACGGGGGTGGCGGTGGCGGCGGCAACTTCGCCGATGGCGTGGTCAACTCAGCGCTGCGTTTCCGTGCCCAGGCACCGCTGGTCGACCAGCTGCTGCGCGAGATCGGCATCGAAGGCGGCGACATCCAACGCCTGGTGGGCGGCGCCAGCGGCGCGCAGGTGGCACTGCCGCCGGCCTCGCCGCCGCCCGCCAAGGAGTAGGGTGTGATCCGCGTCTACGCCTCCAGCGTCATCGACGCCAGCGCCGACACGGTCTGGTCGCGCGTCCGTGACTTCAACGCCCTGCCCCTGTGGCACCCGGGCATCGCCGACAGCCGCATCGAGAACAACGAGCCGAGTGATCGTGTCGGCTGCGTGCGCCACTTCCACACCCGCGACGGCGGCATGATCCGCGAGCGGCTGCTGGGCCTTAGCGACTACGACTTCAGCTGCATCTACGAAATCCTCGAAAGCCCGATGGGCGTGGAGCACTATGTCGCCACGTTGAAGCTAACACCGATCACCGATGGCAACCGCAGTTTTGCCGAATGGAGTGCGGAGTTCGATTGCGACGAGGGGCGTGAACGCGAGCTCACCGACCTGATCGGCAACGGTGTGTTCCAGGTGGGCTTCGATGCGCTCAAGCGGCACTTTGCACGGCGGTGAGCTTGCACGCAGCGTGCGTTCGGCTACGGGCGCTCGGTTGCCCGGCATGCAGCCGGGTCCCGGCCCGGCGGCCGGGTAACTTTCATTTGCGGGCCCAAATGAAAGTCACCAAAGCAAAGGGCCTGAATACCGATTTGGCCTGCCCGCTTCGTGACGACGATCCGGCGGGCCACTTGTCAGCGCCACCAGCTATCGAGACATTGGCCCACTCGTTGGAGCAGCTCGCTCCACAATGCCGCGAGCGCGACCAGCGCAGGGCGATGCGGGCAGTTGGAAACGAGCGGGCTGCCGCATCGAGCCACCTGTGCCGGGTCAGTGGGCCCGCCGGGCCGCCAACCCGAAGCGTTGCGGCCAGATGTGTTTTTTGGGCCCTTTGCTTTGGTGACTTTCATTTGGGCCCGCAAATGAAAGTTACCCGCCCGCCGGGGCGGGACCCGGCCTGCCGCCGGGCAAACCAAGCGCCCGACGCACGCCGCTGAGCATGCTGCAAAAAGTAGTCCGCTCGACAATCATCGACGCCCCGATCGAACGCGTCTGGCAAGTCCTGCGCGACTTCAACAGCCACGATCAATGGCATGACGCCGTCGACCAAAGCCATATCGAGGGCAACGAAAGAAGCGACCAGGTCGGCTGCATCCGCAGCTTCACGCTGAAAGACGGCAACCGCATCCGCGAGCAGCTGCTGACACTCGACGAGCGCGAGCACAAGAGCACCTATTGCATCGTCGATGCCACCGTGCCACTGCAGCGCTATGTGGCCAGCATCACGCTCAAGCCGGTGACCGACGGCAAGCGCACCTTCTGGCACTGGGAATCCAGCTTCTCCACGCCGCCGGGCATGGAGCGCGAGCTGCGCGACATGGTGGCCCAGGGCGTGTACGAGGCCGGCTTCGACTGCCTGCGCCGCCACCTGCGCACCGGCAGCGACCTGCGCGCGCCGGGCGCCGCGCCGATGCCCACCGCCTTGCCGGTGCCGGCACGCCGTGTGGTGCTGCCACGCTACGGCGGTCCCGAAGAACTGCAGGCGCAAAACGCCGACGTGCCGGCCCCGCGCGACGGCGAAGTGCGCATCCGCCAGCGCGCCATCGGCGTCAACTTCATCGATGTCTATCTGCGCCGCGGCTGGATCCCGCACACGCTGCCGGTTTCGGCCGAAACACCCGGCGTGCTCGGCATGGAGGCCGCCGGCAGCGTGCTCGATGTCGGGCCGAACGTCAGCCACCTGATGCCCGGCGACCGTGTTGCCTACCTCGGCCCGGTGCCCGGTGCCTATTGCAGCGTGCGCAGCGTGCCCGCAAGCTGGGCGCTGCGCCTGCCCGCCACGGTGGAGGACGACACTGCCGCGGCGCTGCTGCTCAAGGGCCTGACAGCCGACATGCTGTTGCGCGACCTGGGCCGCGTGCGCGCCGGCACACGCCTGCTGGTGCATGCCGCGGCCGGCGGCGTGGGCCAACTGGTGTGCGCGTGGGCCAGCAAACTGGGAGCGCGCGTCCTCGGCACCGTGTCCAGCGAGGACAAGGCGCAAGTGGCGCGCGCGCACGGCTGCGAGCATGTCATCGTGACGCGCGACTATCGCTTTGCCGACGCGGTGCAACAGGCCTGCGGCGGCGTGGACGTGCTCATCGACGGCCTGGGCGATGCGGCGCGCGAGCAGAACCTGGCCGCACTGGCCAAACGCGGCCACTGGATCAGCCTGGGCCAGGCCAGCGGGCGGCTGGCACCGATCGACCCCGATGCGCTGGTCGCCAAGTCGCTGAGCTTTTCGCGCCCGGTGGTCTTCGACTTCGTGGACACGCGCAGCACCCTGACCGAACGCGCGCAGCGCCTGTGGGATGCGCTGGCCGACGGCACGCTGAGCGCACCGACGATCGAGCGGCACTCGCTCGACGCGGCTGCGGCGGCGCACCAGCGGCTGGAGTCGCGGCGCAGCACCGGCTCGCTGATATTGGTGACCTGAACCCGAACAAGGAGCGCACGCATGATCCACGGCATGAACCACTTCACCATCACCGCAGAAGACCGCACCAAGACGCTCGACTACTACTGCGGCCTGCTCGGCCTGCAGGAAGGGCATCGCCCCGACCTGGGCTTTCCCGGCGCCTGGCTGTATGCGGGTGGCGCACAGGCGGTGCTGCACATCTACTGGGACCGGCCGATGCCCGCCCAGCGCACCGGCGTGATCGACCACCTGGCCTTCTCGGCGCGCGACCTGAAGGACGTGAAAGCGAGCTTCGACGCCGCCGGTATCCCCTATGACCTG
>DASQFA010000694.1:0-7594 GCA_035633375.1 Rubrivivax sp. | reverse complement strand
CTGACGAACTCGCTCACCGCGCCGCTGCTGCTGGCGCTGACCTTCGCCAACGGCATCGGCCTGGCGATGCGCTGGCCGGTGTTCTCGGCCATCGTGCCCGAGGTCGTGTCGCGCGAGCACCTGGGCTCGGCGATGGCGCTGAACGGCATCTCGATGAACCTGTCGCGCGTGGTCGGCCCGGTGGTGGCCGGTGCCATCCTGGCCAGCGTGGGCAGCGGTGCGGTATTCGTGCTCAACACGCTGCTGGCGGTGACGGCCTTCGTGCTGGTGCTGCGCTGGCGCTCGGTACCCAAGACCAGCACCCTGCCGGGCGAGCGCTTCGTCGGCGCCATGCGCGTGGGCTGGCAGCACGTGATGCAGTCGCCGCGCATGAAGGTCGTGCTGGTGCGCATATTCTTCTTCTTCCTGCAGTCTTCGGCGCTACTGGCGCTGCTGCCGTTGGTGGCGCGCGAGGTGCATGGCGCCGGCCCGGCCACCTACACGCTGATGCTGGCCGGCATCGGAGGCGGTGCGGTGGTCGCGGCGATGTATTTCCCGCGCTGGCGCAAGCGCTTCGATCGCGACCAGTTCGTGCTCGGCGGCACGATGGTGCATGCGCTGATGTCGGTGCTGGTGGTCTATGCGCCCAACATCTGGGTGGCGCTGGCGGCCATCGTGGTGCTGGGCATGGCCTGGATCTCCACTGCCAACTCGCTGACGCTGGCCGCGCAGGTGGCGCTGCCCAACTGGGTGCGCGCGCGCGGCATGGCCATCTACCAGATGGCGTTGATGGGCGGTGCTGCGGCCGGCTCGCTGCTGTGGGGGCAGGTGGCCGGGCTGGCCAGCGTGCGCATCGCCGTGCTCGCGGCGTCGATTCTCGGCCCCTTGCTGTGGCTGGCTTCGCGCAAGCTCACGGTGGAGGGCGGTGCCGACCCCGACTACAGCCCGGCCACCTTGACGCGTGTGCCCCAGGTGGCCATCGAGGTGGCGCCGGACGAGGGCCCGGTGATGGTGACGGTGGAATACCAGATCGACCCGTTGGAGGCGGCAGCCTTTGCCGAGGTGATGCAGAAGACGCGCCGCGCGCGGCTGCGCCAGGGCGTGCTGTCGTGGGGTCTGTTCCGCGACACCAGCGCGCCCGGGCGCTACATCGAGTATTTCGTCGACGAGAGCTGGGTCGAGCACCAGCGCCGGCTTGAGCGCTTCAGCGCCGCCGATGCCGGGTTGATGGAGCGCAGGCAGGCTTTTCACAAGGGTGATGCCCCGCCGGTGGTGCGGCGCTTCGTTGCCGAAGGCCTGAGTTCACCCAGCCCCTGGCCCTGGCCCGGGTAGCACGATGGATCGAATCGACTGCGTGGTCATCGGTGCCGGTGTCGTCGGGCTGGCGGTGGCGCGGGCGCTGGCCATGGCCGGGCGCGAGGTGGTGCTGCTCGAAGCCGCGTCCGCCATCGGCACCGGCACCAGCTCGCGCAACAGCGAGGTCATCCACGCCGGGCTGTACTACACGCCGGGCTCGCTAAAGGCCAGGCTGTGCGTGCGCGGGCGTGCGTTGCTGTACGACTACTGCGCTGCGCATGGCATCGCCCATCGGCGTTGCGGCAAGCTGATCGTGGCCACCGACCGTGCCCAGGAGCCCGGCTTGCGCGCGCTGATGCAGCGCGGCCAGGCCTGCGGCGTGCACGAGCTGCAGTGGCTCGATGCCGCGCAGGCCATCGCGCTCGAGCCTGCGTTGCATTGCACCGCGGCCGTGCTGTCGCCGTCCACCGGCATCATCGACAGCCATGGTCTGATGCTGGCGTTGCTGGGCGATGCACAGGCGCATGGTGCGATGCTGGCGCTTCTCAGCCCGCTGCAGGGCCTGCAGCGTGTGGCCGACGGCTTCGAACTCGAGGTGGGAGGTGAAGAACCGATGCAGCTGCATGCCCGCTGCGTGGTCAACAGCGCCGGCCTGCATGCGGTGCCGCTGGCAGAGCGTTTCGGGGGACTGCCGCCCATGCCGCTGCCGTGGCCGCGCTGGGCACGCGGTCACTACTTCTCCTGCCCGGGCAAGCCGGCCTTCACGCGGTTGATCTATCCGATGCCCAATGAAGCCGGGCTGGGCGTGCACGTGACGCTCGACCTGGGCGGGCAGATGCGCTTCGGGCCCGATGTGCAGTGGATACCGATGGCGCCGCTGGGCGACGAGGACTACCAGGTCGACCCCGCGCGCGCCGCGCCCTTTGCCGATGCCATTCGCGCCTACTGGCCGGCGCTGCCCGAGACGGCGTTGTTGCCGGCCTACGCCGGCATCCGGCCCAAGCTCAGCGGACCGGGCGAGCCGGCCAGCGACTTCGTCATCGCCGGGCCTTCGATGCACGGCGTGGCCGGGCTGGTGAACCTCTTCGGCATCGAATCGCCGGGGCTGACGGCGTCGCTGGCGATCGGCGAATGGGTTGCGGGGCTTCTGCGCGACCCGGCGGCGCAGCCACCCGGCGCGCCGGGCTGAGCCGCGCGGCGACGCGGGACGCTCCTGTTCCTGCGCTTGAAAGGCAAGGGCCCGCATCCCATGCGATGCGGGTCGTCATGCGAGCACCCAAGCCAGGCCTGCGCCGGGAAGCGGGCCGGCGTCGGCGCCGGCTACTTCGTGGCGGCCTTCTTTGCCGCGGCCCTCTTGGCGGCCACCTTGCGGGTCGCCGACTTCGTCGCGGCGCTGGCGGCCCGCTTGGCCGCCGTCGCTTGCTTGGCTGCCGCGGCGCGCGTGCTGGCGGCCTTGGCCTTGGCCTCGACGGTGGCGCTCTTCACCGACCTGGCCACGCTGCTGGTCTTCTTCGTCACCGCGGCCCTGACCTGGCGCGCTTCCTTGGCGATCGCGTCGCCGGCCTTGGCCATGCGGCGGGCCGATGCCTGCTCGGCAGCCGTCAGCTTCTTTGTCGCCTTGGCCTTGACGCTGCGCGCGTCGCGCTCGACCTTGCCGAGGGTCTTCTGCACCGACTTCTTGGCGTTGGCGGTGGCCTTCTCGATGCGGCGCTCGGTCTGCGTGACCGAGGCGCTGATCTTGCGGCCGGCCTGGGCGCTGCTCTTGGTGACGTTCTTCTTCGCACGCGCCAGCGCGGCGGTGGCGTCGGCCTGGGTGGCTTCAGCCTTGCTCGCCACGGCCTTGCCGAGGCTCAGCGCTGCGTCCAGCAGGTCGGAGGCGGCGCTCTTCCAGATGCTCTTCGTCGGGGTCGTTTTGCGGGTAGCCATTTGATCTTCCTTCTTGCAGTTGCCAATGGTGTGCCGGGCAGCTCTTCTGGCCGCCGAGCCCGCCGAGCTTAACCGCGTGCGACGCAAAATCGGTGCGCCGAGGCGGCAACTTGCCGAGCTCGGTCAACGAGTGTCGACGACGCGCCACAATGCCAAGCTCCATTTCCACCCTGCCGTGTGCCACGCATGCATCGACGAAACCTGTTCCTGCTGGCGACCCTGGCATTGAGCTCGCCCTGGGTCCTGGCGCAGAGCTACCCGAGCAAGCCGATCCGCCTGGTGGTGCCGTTCCCCGCGGGTGGCGCCACACTCATCCGCGAACGCAAGATCACCCTGGACTGAACCCATGAACCACCGTTTCGATTGGCACGCCTCCTACGCCACGCCGCGCCGCCCGGTGTTCGCGCGCAACATCGTCTCCACCTCGCACCCGCTGGCCGCGCAAGCGGGGCTGCGCATGCTGGCCAACGGCGGCAATGCGGTGGATGCGGCGATTGCCGCCGCGGCCACGATGACCATCGTCGAGCCGTGCAGCAATGGCCTGGGCTCCGACGCCTTCTGCATCCTGTGGGACGGCACGCAGCTGCATGGGCTCAATGCCTCCGGACCCGCGCCCGCGGCCTGGACGCCCGAGTACTTCCGCCGCAAGCATGGTGCCGACGCGAAGGCGCCGCCGCAGCGCGGCTGGGACACCATCACCGTGCCCGGCGCGGTGGCCTCGTGGGTGGCCTTGAGCGAGCGCTTTGGCAAGCTGCCTTTTGGCGACCTGCTGGCGCCGGCCATCGACATTGCCGAGCGCGGCTACATCGTGCCGGTGGTGCTGGGCCAGAAGTGGATGCTGGCCGCGCAGGTGGCCGAGCTGGTGTCGCAGCCCGGCTTCGCACAGGCCTTCCTGCCGCACGGCCGCGCGCCGCTGGTCGGCGAACTGTTTTGCATGCCGGCAGCTGCGCGCATGCTGCGCGCCATCGCCAAGACGAAGGGCGCGGCGCTGTACGGTGGCGAGATCGCCGAAGAGCTGGCGCGCTGTGCGCGCGCGCAGGGCGGCGCGCATAGCGTGGCCGACTTCGCGGCCTACAAGCCCGAATGGGTGAAGCCCATTGCCAAGGAGTACCGCGGCTACACGCTGCATGAGATCCCGCCCAACGGCCAGGGCATCGCCGCGCTGATGGCGCTGGGCATCCTGAAGCACTTCGACGTGGCTTCGTTGCCGGTGGACGGCACGCAATCATTCCACCTGCAGATCGAGGCCATGAAGCTGGCCTTCGCCGACGTCTATCGCTACGTGTCGGAACCATCGACGATGGAGTTCACGTCCGGGCAACTGCTCGACGACGCCTATCTGGCCAGCCGCGCCAAGCTGATCGACCCGAAGCGCGCGCAGGATTTCGGCGCCGGCAACCCGGTCAAGGGCGGCACCATTTACCTCACCGCGGCGGATGAGAGCGGCATGATGGTCAGCTTCATCCAGAGCAACTACATGGGTTTCGGCTCGGGCGTGGTCATTCCCGGCTGGGGCCTGAGCCTGCAGAACCGCGGCCACGGCTTCAGCCTCGAGGACGGCAGCCCCAACCTCGTGGCGCCGGGCAAGCGCCCGTTCCACACCATCATCCCGGCCTTCCTGACCCAGGATGGGCAGCCGGTGATGAGCTTCGGCGTGATGGGTGGCGACATGCAGCCGCAGGGCCACATGCAGACCCTCGTGCGCATGCTCGACTACCGGCAGAACCCGCAGGCCGCCTGCGACGCGCCGCGCTGGCGCTTCAACCTGCAGCGCCGGCTCAACCTGGAAGACGGCGTGCCGGCCGACACGGTGATGGGGCTGAAGTCCCTGGGCCATTCGCTGGACGAGATCAACGACAGCTACCAGGATTACGGCGCCGGCCAGTTCATCTGGCGGCTGGGCGACCCGGCGGTGGAGGGCTACGCTGCCGCCAGCGACCCGCGCCGCGACGGCCTGGCGGCAGGCTTCTGAGCCGCGATCTGGCGGTGCCCGACGCCGCACCGTCGCTTTGGTCGGGCCTGCTGCTGGCCATGGCCGGTGCCATCGCCTTTTCCGGCAAGGCCATCATCGTCAAGCTGGCCTACCGGCACGGCGTGGATGCGGTCACGCTGATCATGCTGCGCATGCTCTTCGCGCTGCCGCTGTTCGCGCTGCTGGCGTGGTGGGCCGGTCGCGGCAAGCCGGCACTCACCGGGCGTGACTGGCGCGTCGTCGCGCTGCTCGGCTTCAGCGGCTACTACCTGGCGAGCTTTCTCGACTTCATGGGCCTGCAGTACGTCAGCGCCAGCCTGGAGCGGCTGATCCTGTACCTGGGCCCGACGCTGGTGCTGCTGCTCGGGCGCGTGCTGTTCCAGCGAAGCGTGGCGCGCAAACAGGTGCTGGCGCTGATGGTCAGCTACCTCGGCGTGCTGCTGGTCTTTGGCCAGGAGATCAAGGTGGAGGGCGCCGATGTCGCGCTGGGCGCGGGGCTCATCCTGGCCAGCACGCTGAGTTATGCGCTTTACCTGGTGTACAGCGGCGAGGAGGTGCAGCGCCTGGGCGCCATGCGCCTGACCGGGCTGGCCACCGGCGTCGCCTGCGTGCTGTGCATCGCGCAGTACCTGCTGCTGCGCCCGTGGGCCAGCGTGCTGCAGGTGGCCACGCCGGTGCTGTGGCTGTCGCTGCTGAACGCCACGTTGTGCACCTTCGCGCCGGTGCTGATGGTGATGATGGCCATCGAGCGCGTGGGCGCGGCCATGGCCTCGCAGGCTGGCATGATCGGGCCCATCAGCACCATCGCGATGAGCGGGTGGATCCTGGGCGAAGCCTTCACCGCGTGGATCGCCGCGGGCACCGTGCTGGTGCTGGCCGGCGTGTGGCTGCTGACGCGCTGGCGATAGATTTCATCGACACAGGAGAACCCACATGCATCTGGGCATCGACGGCAAATGGGCGCTGGTCTGCGCGGCGAGCAAGGGCCTGGGCAAGGGTTGTGCCGCGGCGCTGGTGCGCGAGGGTGCAAACGTGGTCATCACCGCGCGCGGCGACGATGCGCTGCAGGCCACCGCGGCCGAGCTGCGCGCGCTGAACCCGGCCGTTCAGGTGCGGACTGTGGCCGGCGACATCACCACCGTGCCCGGGCGCGTGGCTGCGCTGGCCGCCTGCCCGCAGGTGGACATCCTGGTGAACAACGCCGGCGGCCCGCCGCCGGGCGACTTCCGCGACTGGGACCGCGACGCCTGGATCAAGGCCATCGACGCCAACATGCTGACCCCCATCGCGCTGATCAAGGCGGTGGTCGACGACATGGCAGGGCGCGGCTTCGGCCGGGTGGTGAACATCACCTCGGGCGCGGTCAAGGCGCCGATCGATATCCTGGGTCTGTCCAACGGCGCGCGCAGCGGCCTGACCGGCTTCGTCGCCGGGCTGGCCCGGCAGAGCAAATTGGCTGCGGCCAACGTCACCGTCAACAACCTGCTGCCCGGCGTGTTCGACACCGACCGCGTGCGCAGCACTGCCACGGGCACGGCGACCAAGACTGGCAAGACCGTGGACGAGGTGCTGGCGCAGCGGCGCGGCACGATCCCGGCGCGGCGCTTCGGCACGGCCGACGAGTTCGGCGCCTTCTGCGCCTTCATGTGCAGCGCGCAGGCCGGCTACCTGACCGGCCAGAACATCTTGCTCGACGGCGGCGCGTACCCGGGCACGTTCTGACGGCCTGATTCACCCTGTGCCGGCGTGTAGGGTGCTTGCGCAGACGCAACGTGCGTTGCATCTGCCTTGCCTAGACTGGCATGGCGCCGTGAGATCGGTGTCGCGGAGTTGAGTTGCAGTGCCCCTTCGTCCCCGCCCTTGTGCTCGCCGCTGTCTTGCTGGGCGGTTGTGCGACGCCCGTCGGCAAACCCATCATGCAGACAGTCCGGGTGGAGACGCCGGGTTGCGCAGCAGCCAGTTGCACGCTGAGCAACGACCTGGGCAGCTGGCACATCGAACGCACGCCCGGTGAAGTGGTGCTTACCACCTCGCGCGAGCCGCTTAGGATCGTATGCCGGTCCGACGACATGGTGCAGGGAGCTGCCGACGCCCTGTCCTCTTTGTCCGGTACCAGCGGCGTGGGTGCGGTGGCCGGCGGTCTCGCCGGGGGTGCGGCATTGGGGGTGGCCGTGGGCTCCGTTGCGCTTGCCTTCGTTCCGGCCCTCGGTGCGATGGTGCTGCTGACCGGTATGGCGATAGGTGCCAGCGCCGGGTCGGCGATAGAGGTCAGCCAGCAGACCGTGTCCTACCCGCCGGTGATCAGTGTCGCGCTTTCGTGCAAGGCATCGGGTGGGTCCGTGGCGTTACTGCGTCCAGCCGCGCGCTTCGGCGTCGGCTTTCGCGGCCTGAGTGTGGCCGACGTCAGGGCCCTTGGCCTAG
>DASQFA010000693.1:0-2181 GCA_035633375.1 Rubrivivax sp. | reverse complement strand
GTCCAGGTGCCACAGCAGCGTGCGCAGTACTTGCAGCACCAGCGGCGGGCTGGCGCGGCACAGCGCGGGAAGGCCGAGCTCGCCGACCACCGCGCGCAGCGCCTGCAGCGCCGGTGCGTCGCCGAAGTCCCATGTGTCGTCGGGCAGTTCGCCGACCAGCAAGGCGTCGTGCCAGTGCCGCAGGTCGTGAAGACGCTGGCCGCAGTCGCCGGCCGCGCAGACCAGCCCGGGCTGCCAGAGCTCGCGCGGCAGCGCCTGCAGCCGGTCATAGGGGGTGTCGAGGTCGCGCATCGTGGCGCCGGGGTCGTCTGGTTGCTTCAGGCCGAAAGCGGCACCGGCTGCGGCTCGGGGTCGTTGCTGGAGGTGTCGAGCGGCAGTTCGGCGAATCCCTGCCGCGTGGCCTGCAGTCGCTGGACCAACCCGTCGAGCCGCTGCAGCGTGGCCGTTTGCGCCGCACAGCAGTCGGCGGCCAGCGCGGGTGGCAGCCACACGCGGCCGGCCAGCGCGCGGCGCGTGGCCTCGGCCTGCTGACGCAACGGCGCCAGGTGCCCCTGTGCGCGCTGCAGCACTTCGTCCACCTCGGCCAGCCGTGCCGCCACATGGCCGACGCTGTAGCGCTTGCGCGCGAAGGCTTCGAGTGCGTCGCTCGTCATGCGCAGCATGCCGGTGTCCGTCGTGCCGCCCAGGCTGCGCGCCAGCGCGATCTTGCCGGCGCCGCCATCGTCTGCGTCGTTCTCTAGGCTCTGCTCGATTTCCAGCTGTTTCTCGAAGGCCTCGACGGTGCGTGTGAGCCAGGGCGCATCCTGTGGCGCGGCCTGCGCCACCTGTTCGACGAACCATTGCTGCAGCGGCGCCACCTGCGCCGGCTCGGCGGCCAGCGCATAGGGTGCGAGCCACAGGTCCCAGGCATCCAGGGCGCGCCGGCTCTCGCTCAGCGCCGCGGTGCGCATCAAGCCGATCAACTGGCGCCAGCGGCGGTCGGAGACGGTGATGCCGCGCTGCGCAACCAGGGCGCGCAGTGCGTGCAGTTGCTGCAGCACCTCGTCGGGCAGCGCGATGCGCTCGCGCGCGGTGTGCAACGCCTGCAATTCGGCGCGCGTCAGCGGCTGCATGGGGGCGGCCGTGTCGTCGGGCAAACGCAGCAGGGCCTCGAACGCGCTGTCGCTGACCGCGGCCACAGGCACGCGCAGCAGGAAGCGGTCGTAGAAGGCGCGCAGCGCCTCGTCGGCCGGCACCTCGTTGCTGGCGCCGATGACACTGACCAGCGGCGTGCGCGTGCGCCCGGTGCCGTTGTCGAACTCGCGTTCGTTGAGCAGTGTCAGCAGCGCGTTCAGGATCGCCGAGTTGGCCTTGAAGACCTCGTCGAGGAAGGCGATGCCGGCCGTGGGCAGGTAGCCGGCGGTCAGGCGCTCGTAGCGGTCGTGCTCCAGTGCCTTCAGCGACAACGGACCGAACAGTTCCTCGGGCGTCGAGAAGCGCGTCAGCAGCCGCTCGAAGTAGGGCGCGTCGTCGAAGGCCCGGTGCAGGCGCCGCGCCAGCGCGCTCTTGGCCGTGCCGGGCGGCCCGATCAGCAGCACGTGCTCGCCGGCCAGCGCGGCCAGCAGGCACAGCCGCACCGCATCGGCGCGTTCGAGCAGGCCGTGCTCCAGCGCGGCCAGCAGCCGCTGCAGCCGTTCGACGCTGGGCAGGGCGGTGGAGTTCATGCGCGGATTGTGGCGCGCCTCGCCCTCACCGGGCGACCCTGCGCGCTGCGCGCTCCGGGGTGAGCGCTTTGCAGCGGCCATGCACGCTCACTCCGAGAGCAGCCGGTTGACGAGTTCGGCACTCGTCGCCGCAGCGTACTTTCGCATCAGCCGTGCACGGTAGACGTCCACCGTGCGCGGGCTGATGGCCAGGCGCTTGCCGATCAGCTTGCTCGTCAGTCCGTCGATCAGCAGCGCGGCGATCTCGCGCTCGCGCGGCGTAAGCTCGACGCGCAGCTGACGGCGAGACGACAGGTCCTCGAAGGCCCAGATGCCGGCGGCATGCGGCTGCAGCGGATCGAGCGCGCGGCCGGTGACATGGCACCAGAACAGTTCGCCAGCCTGAGTGCCGGCGACGCGCTTCATCACCCGGTCGTCGCCATACCAGCCGTTGGCATCCAGGCTGGCGACGATGCGCTGCCCCGTGCGCTCGAACTCG
>DASQFA010000692.1:0-11854 GCA_035633375.1 Rubrivivax sp. | reverse complement strand
GCCCATTCCGACAATTCGGTGCACAGCCGGCGCGACAGTTCGTCGGCCTCGTTCAGGTAGATGTTGAACAGCGGAATGCCGATGCGCAGGTCGCCGATGATCTTGACCTGCTCGGCCTCACGCAACTCCTCACTGCGCATTGCCGGCTCAGGCTGCCAATCCAGTGCCCCGGGTTCGGTCACGCTGCCCGAGGGCGCCGACCCTTGCGCGTCCAGCACGCCCGGTGCCGACTGCGTGAAGCGGGTGTCGGCAAAGCCCGCCCACGGTTCGGTCTGCGCATGCACCACGGCCTGCGGATGCGGCCCTGCTTCGATGCGCTGCGCTTCGTCAGCCACCGGGGCAACCCGGGGATCGCCAGGTTCGGCCGCAGCAGCCGTGCCGGCTTCGCCAGGTGCGTGATCCTCGAAGGCCGGGTCCGGGTTTAGCGCCTCGACCCCTTCTTCGATCAGCGGGCCGAGGTCCAGGGTGACGCGCTCGAGCAAGGCCTCATTCGATGGCGAGTGCGGCAGCGCATCGGCCAGGTCGAGGTCGAGCTCCAAGGGGCTGTGTGCCTGGGGCGGCTCGGCGCTCACTTCACCCCCCGTCGGCGTGTCGAGCGCCAGGTCGAAATCGAACTGCAGATCCGCGGCGCTGGGCAGTTGCGGCACACGTTCCAGCAGCGTGGCGCCGGCCAAGCCCGGTGCCTGCACCAACGCCGGCTGCGGCGTCGCCGGTGCGGACGATGGGTCGCGCCGGCGCAGTGCCTCGGCACGGGCGCACAGGGCGGCCGCATCGTGGCCGTCGAGGCGGCCGGCGGCAATGGCTTCGACCCATTCGCCCAGCTCGCGCACCGCCTCCAGGGTGAAGGCCTCGATGTCGCCTTCAAGTCGCGAGGTTTCCGCCAGGCGTGCGTTGTACAACTGCTCGCAGGCCCAGGCAGCGTCGCCGTAGTCCTTCAGGCCGACCATGCGCGAACTGCCCTTGAGCGTGTGGAATGCGCGCCGTATCAGCGTCAGGTCACCCAGGTCATCGGGCGACGCATGCAGGCGCTGAAGCGCTTCGTGCGCGCCTTGCAGCACCTCGCGCGCCTCGTCGATGAAGATCTCGCGCATCTCCGCATCGTCTTCCAGCCCGGTGCTGCCGTGCACTTCGGGCTGCGGTGCCGGCGTGGCACGCATCGGCTGTTGCACGCTCGGTTCACGCTGCGGCTCGGCCAGTTCGGCCACGGCCTGGGCCAGGTCGGTGCGCGCCGCCTGGCGCTGCACGTCGTCGGTGGCGCGCAGCAACGCGGCTTGTGCCGACACCATGGTCTCGGCCAGCGCGCGCTGGTCGGCCAGCAGCGCCTGTTGCGACAAGCGCTGCAGGCCCTGGTGCAGCGCTTCGTCCGGCACATCGGGCAAGGTCGCGGCCAAGGCCAGCGACTGCGCCTGATGCACCAGCGGCGGTGGCGCGTCCGGCCTGAGTTCGTCGAATCCGCCGAAGGCCGTCGTCCGGCTCGTGCGCCGGCCCATCACGGCCGTGAGATTGCCGGAATCCGGATCGAATCTGAACAGCGACTTGGCCATCTGTGGCTGCACGCTGAGCATGTCGATCATGAAGCTCAGCGCGCCCAGGTTGTCGGCCAGGCGACTGACGGTGTCGCTCTCGGCGGCGCGCTGCGGATCGACATCAGTGGCCAGCAGCGCGTCCACGTCGTCGCGCATGCGCAGCACGGCTTGCGAGGCCTGCTCCATGTCGAGCACCGAGAGCACGCCGCGCATCGCCGAAAGCTGGCTCGGCACGGGGATCAGGGCCTCGCGCTGCGCCGGGTTGCGGAAGTACTGGTCGATCTGTTTCTCGACCTCGGACAACGAGGCGTGCAACTCCTGCACCACGCTGCCCATGGTCTGGCGATCCGACACGCGCCGGTACAGCTCCTCCATCCACGGCTCGAGAGCTTGCGCCTCGCGGCCCTCGCAGACGCGGTGGATGCGCTGCGCCAGGCGTTGCACGCGGCTGGCCACCAGCGGGTGGTCGAACTCGGCGTCCTCGAGAGACGCGTCCAGGTAGATTACGCTGGTGGCGACTTCCATCGCCAGCGCGGCCGGCGGCGTCTGGCCGCTGGCCAGCGTCTGCGAGGCCGCAGCCTGAAGCGCGTCGGCGAGCACTTCGCCCGAAGGGTACAGGCGCTTGAGCGAATCGCCGACCAGCGCGAACTGCTCGGCCAGCCCGATCATGCGGTGCGCTTCACCCCCGGCCACGGCGGACCAGACTTCCTTGGCGCCGGCCACGCGCTTGCGCGCCTGCGAGATCCAGGCCGGGTCGAAACGGCCCAGCCGCACCGCCAGGTAGTCGAAGGCGGCGCCGGAATCGACCTCGTAGGCTTCGCGCACGGCCTGCAGCCGTGGCGCGGCGCGCGGATCATCGGGCGCACGCGCATGCGCGCAGAAGAAAAGCACGTCCTGCGCCAGGCGCTGCGAGACCTCGTGATGGCCGGCGATGCTCAAGCGCAGCTGCGCCAGCAGGCGTGAACTGACACGCTTGGCATACACGTCGGGTTGCAGCAAGCCGGCGGCCTGGGCCTCGTAGAACGCGGCGGACAGCTGCCACAACCCCGCCAGATGCCCGCTGGACGATGCACCGAGCCCGGCGCACAGCTCGCTCAGCCGCGCCATCGCGCCGCGGTCATTGGCGCGCATGATGGCCAGCACCTGCGTTTCCATGGCATTGCGAGCGGCCAGGTCGGCAGTGCGCGGCGCCGCGCCGGCATCGGCGCGCAGCTCGTGCCACTGCCAGTCGTCGCGCCACAGATCGGCCGGGTGCACGCGGTCTGCGCCAGCCAGCTCCTGCAGGGCGCGGTATTGGGGAAAGAGTGCCAGCGTCGGCAGACCCTTGCCGGCCAGCTTGCGGCCGAGGTAGTCGAGCACGCCGAAAGAGGCGGATTCGATGGCCTCCACCGCCGCCCGGTTGAGCGGCCTGGGTTTGGCGATGAAGCGCTGCACCGCGTTTTCGCTGGCCCGCAGCAGGCGCGCCGGCCCGGGCAGGCCGATCATCTCCAGCGCGCCCACGCCCTGGTGCAGCTGGGCGCGCGCCGAGCGCAACACCGACGGGTCGACTGCAGAGACATCCGAGCCCGAACGCGCGTCGGCCTCCTTCAGGTAGCGACGCAGCGACTTGTGTGCCGACTCGAGCGAGCGACGCAACTCGTCGTGCACCCAGGCCAGCGTGCTCAGGTCGTCGACCGCATCGGCCTCATCGGGCATGTCGTGCTGCATGTTCATCGGCGCGCCGCCTTCAGCTGACCTTGAAGCGCGACACCGACTGCTTCAGCTCTTCGGCGGTGCGAGACAGCTCACGCACCATCTGCGCCGTCGAGCGCGTGCCTTCGCCGGTCTGCTCGGTGACGGCAAAGATGTGCTGGATGTTGGCCGCGAGGACGTTCGCCGATTCGGCTTCCTTCAGCGCCTGCGTGGAGATCTGCGCGATCAGCTCCGACAACTGGCGCGTCACGCGGTCGATGTCGCCGAGCGCGCTGCCGGCGGCATCGGACAGCTTGGCACCTTCGACCACGCCATGCGTCGAGCGCTCCATCGCGGCCACGGCCTCCTGTGTGTCGGTCTGGATGGTGCGCACCAGCACGGCGATCTGCTTGGTGGCGTCACCCGAGCGCTCGGCCAGGCGCTGCACCTCTTCTGCCACCACCGAGAAGCCGCGGCCGGCTTCACCGGCGCTGGCAGCCTGGATGGCAGCGTTCAGCGCCAGCACGTTGGTCTGTTCGGTGATGTCCGAGATCAGCTCGGTGATTTCGCCGATCTCCTGCGAGGACTCGCCCAGGCGCTTGATGCGCTTGGAGGTGTCCTGGATCTGGTCGCGGATCGAGTTCATGCCGCCAATGGTGTTCTGCACCGCCTGCAGGCCCGTCTCGGCCGCCTGCAGCGACTGGCGCGCCACCTGCGCGGTGCGCTGCGCCTGTGTCGACACTTCGTTGATCCGCCCGGCCATCTGCAGCACCGATTCGCCGGTATCGCGGATCTCGCGCAACTGCTCGGTCGAGGTGGCCAGCAGCTCGGTGGAGGTCTGCTCCACCTGCTGGGTGGTGTCGGTCACGCGCGCCACCGTGCTTTGCACCGCAGACACCAGCGCGCGCAGCTCTTCAACGGTGTAGTTGACCGAGTCGGCGATGGCGCCGGTGATGTCTTCGGTGACCGTGGCCTGCTGCGTCAGGTCGCCTTCGGCCACCGTCTGCAGCTCGTTCATCAGCCGCAAGATGGCCGCCTGGTTGGCGTCGTTCACGCGCTTGGCTTCCTGCTCCTGGCGTTCGGCTTCGACACGCTGGCCCTCGGCGAACTGCGCACGCGTGGTCTGGTCGCCGACGAACAGCCGCAGGATGCCGGCACCACCGGCCAGCAGCAGCAGCGCCGAGACGAGCATGACCGCGATGTGCAGCCCGCTCAGGCCACCGGTGGCGGCCAGCCGCTCCTGCAGCGTCTGCAGACCCTTGCGCAGCGGCTCGCTGTCGGCCAGGATGGTGCCTTGCGCATCACGCGCCGCGACCAGGCCCTTCAGGTTGCCGAGGATCGCCGTGGCCTGCGCCTGAGTGGCTTCGTACTGCTTCAGCAGCGCGGCCATGCGCTCCCTGGCCTGCGGCTCGCGCGTGCCCGGCAGCCGCAGTTCGGCGCTGCCGCCGTTCACGGCCTCGGCCAGTTCGCGAAACGACTTCAGGTCCTTGCCCAGCAGCAACAGGGCCGGCGGGCTGATGCCTTCGACGGCGATGAACTCGCTGGCGCTCTTGCCGATGCGCTGCGTGTACATGATCAGCTGCCCGATCGCCGCCAGCTCCGCGGCCGAGGCGCCTTGCTGCAGCTTCAGCGAGGACACTGTTTCGGCGGTGTCCAGAAGTTCGCCGGATTGCTTGTTGATCGCGCGCAGCGACAGGCCCACCTCGGTCAGCGCCTTTTGTTGCGCCAGCACGATCGCAGCGTTCTTTTCGGCACGCTCGACCAGCGGCAAGAGCGGATCCACCGCCTCCTGCACCGCGGCAGGCGCGCTCGGCAGGTTCTCGCCGCCGACGGCCATGGCGCGCACATTGCGCGACAGCACCTCGGCGCTTTCCCGGACTTCCGGGAAGGCCTGTGGCGTGCCGATCATGGCTTGCGTGACCGACTTGGCCAGGCGCTGCGACTCCATCAGCGCCTGGCCGATGGCGCCGACCTGCTCGCCGGCGCGCTGGGCCGAACTCAGCGCCAGCACGGTCGCCATGACCAGGCCCAGCAGCCCGGCACCGACCAGACCGAGCAGCACGCGTTTCTGCTGCTCGGCACCCAGATGCCCGATCAAGGGCAGCGCCGCGCCGCGCACGGGCTCGTCCACCGCCGCATCCTGGACACGCGTTTCGCTGAAGTCACCCGCCAGCTCCGACGGCGTCACCTCGGAGATGATCGACGAGTCCTGCGCATCCTGTGCCTGGCGCGAGCGTGCGTCCATGGGCTGCGCCGACGCGCTTCGCGGCGCCAGGGTGTCCGGCGCGGGCGTTTCGGGGTAGGCCGTGACGACATCGTCGTACTGCGACTCATAGGCCGCGTGCTCGGCGCGCGTGTCGCGCGGCCGGCTCGTGATCTTGTCCATGAAGCTCATGTCACCCTCTTCGGTTGATGATCCAGCAGGCGCCGTGCCGGCATCAGCCGGCCACACCCAGGAACTGCTCGTTGCCCGCCAATGCCGCCAACTCGATTTCCTGCCAGACGCGCCCGTCGGCGTCGCGCCAGCGTGCCCCGGCAAATGCCGGCCGGACACCGGTTGACGGCGCATCGCCGGGCACCGCGCTCAGTTGATCGGCATTGCGCAAGCCCATCAGGCGATCCACCAGCAAGGCGCAGTTCACGCCCAGCCCAGGGTTCAGCGCCAGCAACCTGGCGCCGTCGCGCGGGCCATCGACCGCGCCGGCGGAAGCGCTGCGCTGCAGGCCCAGGAAAAGTGCAAGGTCGACCACGGCGTGCAGGCCGCCACGCAGGTTGGCCACCCCGGCCAGCCAGGGTTGGGTGTGGGGCACCGGCAGCACCGTGCCGACGGAGAAGATTTCACCCGCCTCGTGCAGCGGAAAGAGCAGGCCCTGGCCGGCACATTCGACCGCCAGCCAGGACTGGACGCGCGCTTCCGTGCGCGCCGCCTGCATGCGCGTGGCCAGCCGGCCTTGCAGCTCGCGCAGGGCTTCGCGGTTAGACATGAAGCCTCCGCAAGCGCATGCACGAGCCGGCGCCGGGCTGCCGCCGGGCACCCGGCCCTCCCCTGCCGCCAAGGCCATCCGAGTGAAGCGAGCCAGGGGTCGACATGTTCAATCGAAGGCTTTGATCTTGGTGATCAGCTCTTCCGCGTTCACCGGCTTGACGATGTAGTCGCGCGCGCCCTGGCGCATGCCCCAGACCTTGTCGGTTTCCTGGTTCTTGCTGGTGCACATGATCACCGGCACGGCCGACCAGCGCGGGTCACGCGTGATGGTGCGGGTGAGCTGGAAGCCGTTCTGCCCCGGCATGACCACGTCCATCAGGATCAGGTCGGGTTTGTCCTCGGACAGTCGTTGCATCGCCTCGTCGGCGTTTTCCGCGGTGCGCACCTGGTAGCCGCGCTTGCCGAGCACATCGGACAGATGGTGCAGCTCGGTCTTCGAATCATCGACCAACAGGATCTTCTGGATGGACATGGACGCTTCCTTGGCAGTAGCCATGCGTGACACGGGCCTTTGTCATCGAACGAGCCGCGCGCGGGCTCAAGCCGGCTGGACGCTGAACTGTTCCACAGCGCGCAGCAGCTGTTCCTTGGTAAAGGGCTTGGTTAGGTACTCTTCTGAACCGACCATGCGCCCCCGTGCCTTGTCGAACAGGCCGTCCTTGGACGAGAGCATGATCACCGGCACGTGCGCGTAGCGCGGGTTGCGCTTGATGATGGCGCAGGTCTGGTAGCCGTCAAGACGCGGCATCAGGATGTCGCAGAAGATGAGCTGCGGGGTATGGTCGTTGACCTTGGCCAGCGCGTCGAAGCCGTCCTCGGCCAGGACCACCTCATGGCCACCCTGGCGCAGGAAGATCTCGGCACTGCGCCGAATGGTGTTGCTGTCGTCGATGACCAGGACCTTGGCGCCGGTGGGCGCGAGCGCGGTAGCTTCGGATTCCAAACGGTGCTCTCCTCGAAAACGTGGCAGCGCGGCCACCCGGCCGTCGATCAGATCTCGACCATCTCGAAATCTTCCTTGCGCGCGCCGCATTCCGGACACGTCCAGTTCATCGGTATGTCGGCCCAGGCGGTGCCGGGTGCGATGCCATGTTCGGGGTCGCCAGCGGACTCTTCATAGATCCAGCCGCAGATCAGGCACATCCAGGTACGCGCTTCGCTCACGACGCCTCAGTCAGATCACTACAATGGAAAACGATTGTAGCCACGGCCCTTTGCAAAAAGACAAGGGCTGTTGGGGACATACGCAACATTCCTCAGATTCCGCTAGAGGTTCACGGAAATCACCGCAACTGCTTGCTCGCGCAGGACCCGAACCATGACCTCCGAAACCCTCGCCGTGGCCGACACCACCGATCCGATCGCGGAACCGTCCGCCCCAGCCTGTGTGATGAGCTTCAACGCCAGCGACCCGAGCGGCGCCGGCGGCCTGGCCGGCGATATCGCCACCATTGCCGCGATGGGCGCCCACGCCTTGCCCATCGTGACCACGATCGTCATGCGCGACACCGCCGAGGTCTTCGACCACCATCCGCTCGACGCCGATGTGGTGGTGGAGCAGGCGCGATCGATCCTCGAGGACATCACGCTGGCCGGCTGGAAGGTGGGCTTCCTGGGCTCGGCCGATGCCGTCAGTGCAGTGGCCGAGGTGCTGAGCGACTACCCCGACCTGCCGCTGGTGACCTACATGCCCAGCCTGGGCTGGCTGGACGAAGACCAGTTGATGCCCTACCTGGAGGCGTTCCGCGAGCTCATCCTGCCCGCGACCGAGGTGCTGGTGGGCAGCCACAAGACCCTGACCGACTTTTTGCTGCCCGATTGGGACAGCGAGCGCCCGGCCTCGCCGCGCGAGCTGGCGGTGGCTGCCGGCGAGCATGGCACGCGCTTCGTGCTCGTCACCGGCGTGATGCTGGCTTCCAAGGGCAGCGAGCAGTTCATTGACAACGTGCTGGCCTCGCCGCAGGGCGCGCTCACGGGCGAGAAATTCGAGCGTTTCGATGCCGCCTTCATCGGTGCCGGCGACACGCTGGCCGCGGCGCTGGCCTCGCTGCTGGCCGCCGGCAGCGAGCTGCAGGCCGCCGTGGGCGAGGCGCTGGCCTTCCTCGACCAGAGCCTGGATTCGGGCTTCCGCCCGGGCATGGGCAATGTCGTGCCCGACCGCTTCTTCTGGGCCATGCCGCCAGCCGAGGAAGGGGAAGAAGGCGCACCGGACATCGACACTCCCCCCGACGACGGCGCCAAGGGGGCCAGCCGGCGTGTCCATTGAGGCTCGATCTGCCGATCGGGCGCGGGCTGCTGTACGCCTTCGCCTTTCTCGTCGAGTTGGGTCGGTCCTTGAGTTCGGCATGAACTACGGTCATTTGCCTGTATGAGGCGCTGCTTTCAGCGTGGCGGGCGGCCCGTGCATGCGTTCTCCGGCCCACGCTCGCGGGGCGGCGACTTTTGTTCGCGGTCGCTACCTCATGAACAGCGCCTAGGCGCCGCAGCCACCAGCGTGCCGCGAATGGGGCCTGCGCCCGCATGCCCGAACCCCCCGCCCTTTCGTCGCCGGAGGCATCCCGTCGGTGCGCCACTGGTGGTGGCGAACGCCTACCAAACACCACTGCGATCAGCGGGCCGCGCATGGGGCCTGCGCCCGCATGCCCGAACCCCCCACCCTTTCGTCGCCGGAGGCATCCAGCCGCGTGCGCCACTGGCGGTGGTTGCAGGGCGGTGGTGGCGCCCGCGGGCGCAGGCCCCATTCGCGGCACGCTGGCTGCACGTGGACCACGCCGATGTTCAGGCCACTGCAGATGGTGAACCCATCCGATCCCCCGCGAGCGTGGGCCGGAGAACGCGGGCGACGCCAGCGACCTGCCGCAGCGGCATCGGTGCGCATGGCGGCGTCGGTACGCATGGCGGCATTGGTGCGCGTGGCGGCGTCGGTGCGCGTAGCGCCGCCGCTGAGGCCGAAACGACTTCAAGCCAACCCGTAGCCGGCAGCGATGCATCGGTCGCATGCCGGATGAATCACGTTTGAGACCCCGACCACTTTTGAGCCGCTGACATGCCCCAAACTAACGCCGCACTCTTCGAACGCGCGCAGCGCGTCATTCCTGGCGGCGTGAATTCGCCGGTGCGCGCCTTTCGCGCGGTCGGCGGCACGCCGCGCTTCATCCAGCGCGCGAATGGCGCCTACATGTGGGACGCCGAAGGCCGGCGCTACATCGACTTCATCGGCTCCTGGGGCCCGATGATCCTGGGCCATGGCCACCCGGCCGTGCTCGACGCCGTGCACAAGGCCGCGCTCGACGGCCTGAGCTTCGGTGCGCCCACCGAACGCGAGATCGAGCTGGCCGAAGCGATCATCCGCCTGGTGCCCAGCGTCGAACAGGTACGCCTGGTGAGCAGCGGCACCGAAGCCGGCATGAGCGCGCTGCGCCTGGCGCGCGGCGCCACCGGACGAGCCAAGTTCATCAAGTTCGAAGGCTGCTACCACGGCCATGCCGACGCGCTGCTGGTAAAGGCCGGCTCCGGGCTGGCGACCTTCGGACATCCCACCAGTGCCGGCGTGCCGGCCGAGGTGGTGCAGCACACGCTGGTGCTGGAATACAACAACCTGGCGCAGCTGGAAGAAGCCTTCGCCACCCAGGGCAAGGAGCTGGCCTGCGTGATGATCGAGCCGATCGCCGGCAACATGAACTTCGTGCGCGCCAGCGTGCCCTTCATGACCCGGCTGCGCGAGCTGTGCACGCAGTACCGCGCGCTGCTCGTCTTCGACGAGGTGATGACGGGTTTTCGTGTCGCGCTCGGTGGCGCGCAGAGCGTGTATGCGACGCTGATTCCCGGCTTCAAGCCCGACATGAGCGTGTTCGGCAAAGTCATCGGCGGCGGCATGCCACTGGCGGCCTTCGGCGGCACGAAGGACGTGATGAGCCAGCTGGCGCCACTCGGCCCGGTCTATCAGGCCGGCACGCTCAGCGGCAACCCGGTGGCCACCGCCTGCGGCATGGCCACGCTGAAGGAGATCGCCAAGCCGGGCTTCTTCGAGGCACTGTCTGCCAAGACGCAGTCACTCGTTGAAGGCCTGACTGGCGCCGCGCGTTCGGCCGGCGTGCCTTTCGTCGGCGACAGCGAAGGCGGCATGTTTGGCTTTTTCTTCGCAAACGAACTGCCGCAAAACTACGGCGTCGTCATGGCCACCGACAAGGAGCGCTTCAATCGCTTCTTCCACGGCATGCTCAACCGCGGTGTGTACCTGGCGCCGGCGCTGTACGAGGCCGGCTTCGTCAGTGCCGCACATTCGGCCGAAGACATAACGGCCACGGTCCAGGCGGCGAGCGAGGCCTTGCGCACCTGAATCCGCGCTGCGGCTGCATACTCGGCCGTCCAGTTGCCGGACGAGGAGAGCGCCATGAACACGCGATGCGGGGCGGAACGGCTGTTCGGCGGGCAAGGCGCAAAGCGGCGGTCGGTGCTCGCAGGCGGCGTCGCACTGACGGCGGGCACGCTGATCGCGCCGCGCAGCACCCGGGCGCAACCCGCCGAGCGTGTGCGCCGCGTGGGCTGGCTCAGTGGCACACACAGCGTGGTGCGGCCGACGCTCAGCGAGCCCTTGCGTCAACTGGGCTGGGTCGAAGGCCGCAACATCGCCTTCGAAGTCCGCAACGCCGAAGGCCAGCGCGAGCGCACGCCTGCACAGGCGAAGGAACTTGTCGAGGCCAAGGTCGAGCTCATCATCGCCGTGACACCGTTGGCCATCCGCTCGGCCATGCAAGCCACGCGCGACATACCGATCGTCATGGCCTGGTGGGGCGGGCCCGACTTGGTCGAAGCCGGCGTCATCGCGAGCTACGCGCGGCCGGGCGGCAACGTCACCGGCGTGGACATGCTGCTGTCGGCGCTCGACGCGAACCGCCTGGACGTGCTGCACCAGGCCGTGCCCAAGGCGATGAAGATCGCCGTACTCATTCATAACCGCCAGCTCTTCGAACCGCAGATGCCGCCAGTGCGAGAGGTCGCCAGGAAAGCCGGGCTCAGCTTGGAGGTCTTCGACACGCGCGACAGCAGCGTCAGCTACGACGAAACCTTCGATGCCATCGCCCGCTCCCCGTGCCAGGCGGTGCTGGTCATGTCCAGCCCACTTTTTGCCCGCGACAGCAAGCTGATCATCGAAGCAGCCGCACGCATCGGCGTGCCTGCCATCCACAGCGAGGTCCGCAACGCGCGCGAAGGCGGCCTTTCCCAAGTTTGGCATCTTTTGGCCTGTTTCCCGAGGGCATCGGCCACACACCCGCATGGATGCTGGAGGTTGCCCGGAAAGCGAAGTGTAGTGCCATAATATATTGTAACAAGCCACCCATAGACCACGATTTCGTGCAGCATCCAAGGGTGTTCATCCGACGCACCCAAACGCGACCGCGCAACTCAGGCGAGCCGTACTCGACCTTCCGCCTCGTTCAGTCCTGTCGCATCGGCAGCACGGTCAAGCAGACCACGCTGCTCAACCTGGGCAGCCACTTCGATCTGCCCCAGCAGCAGTGGCCGGCTCTGGCCAAACACATCGATGAGCTGTTGCGTGGACAGTCGCCTCTGTTCGATGCGTCTCTGTCCGAGACGGGCCAGGCGCTCGCGCAGCGCTATGCGGCGCAGTTGATCGCATTGCGACCCTCGGCGGCAACTGTCACTGCGG
>DASQFA010000691.1:0-1512 GCA_035633375.1 Rubrivivax sp. | reverse complement strand
GTGCGCAGCATCGATGAACCCCACCTCGCGCCTTGGCTGGCGCGCTGGGCAGCGTGCGAGGCGGCGCCCGCGCTGTTCCCGCCCGTCGAGCGGCGCTGCGACTCCTTCTCTCAATGGTGGGCCCGCGCCTCACGCGGCCTGGACTCGGCCGCCGACCTGCTGCCCGTCAACGAGGTGCCGGCATGGTGACCGAGCCTGTGAAGGAACCCGTCAAGGAGGCGCCGCCGCTGACCGTGCTGTACGACGGTGCGTGCCCGTTGTGCCGCCGCGAGATCGGCATCTACCGCGGCCTGCAGCCACTGCGGCCGGATTCGCCAGTGTGCTTTGCCGATGTCAGCGACGCCGCATTCCCATTGCCATCAGCGCTGCCGCCCGGCACCACGCGCGTGCAACTGCTGGCGCGCAACTGCTCAGCGGCGCGCAGGCCTTTCTGGCGCTGTGGGCCACGCTGCCCGGCTGGCGCTGGCTGGCACTGGCCGGCCGCGTGCCGGGCGCCGCCTGGTTGATGGAGCGCACCTACAGGCTCTTCCTGCGCGGGCGGCCCACGCTGCAGCGCTGGGCATTCCGTCTGGACCCGCCCGGCCTGGACCGGCCGAATCCCCACGACCACGCACCCCGTTGATCGCACCCCCCTTCAGCTTCGGAACACACACCATGACTGCGATCGCCCTCATCACCGGTGCCAGCGGCGGCATCGGCCGCGCCCTGGCGGTGTTCATGCTGCAGGCCTGGATCGGCGCGCTGCAGGGTGGGCCCGGCGCCGCCGTGTTCGCGAGTTCGGTGGTGGCGCGCATCGGAGTGGCCAATCACGAAGCCATCGCCGCGGCCAAGGGCGGAGTCGAAGCCCTGGTGCGCAGCGCTGCGGCCACCCATGCGGCGCAGGGCCTGCGCATCGTTGCCGTGGCCGTGGCTTGCCACCCACAGCGGCCACGAAGCTCCGCGCCCGTGCCGCGCCGGATGGCCAGGGCCAGCTGTTCCAGCTTCGACCACTCAACCATGACGAGGTCATCATGAACCTGTTCGACGAGATCCCTGGCTTCGTGAGATCGGCGCCGGGGTTGGAGCATCTCATCTGGCGGCGCCTGCCGGCCATCCTGCTGTGGGGCACGCTGCTGCCGCTGGGGCTTGCAGGAGTGAACCGCGCGGCGGCTCCAGCCGTTGCCGAGTCTGGTGCCAGCGCCGGCGCGCTGCTGTTGTGGGACTACACGATGTTCGGTGTCGTCGTGCTGCACTGGACGCTGGTGTTGACGGTCGCCCTGGGGTGCTTCATCGTCAGGGTGATGAAGGGGCCGGCGTATGTGGCTGACGCTTACCCTTTGCCGGATGACAAGGGCGAGTCGATGACGCGGCCCTGAGCGACCAGCGCGTCGCCCACCGGTCACTCGCCGCGCACGACGCTGATCGCGCCAGCCTGTGATCCAATGCAAGATGTGGGAAGCGCATTCTCTTCACCACTTTCAACAAGGACACCACGATGGCTGATATCGATCCTCAGACCTGGCCCAGCCTGGG
>DASQFA010000690.1:0-1914 GCA_035633375.1 Rubrivivax sp. | reverse complement strand
CCCAAGTTGTCGATCGGCGCATGACTTCGCTGGCCGTCCCTGGCGGCCGTGGGTGTGCTGCTCAGAGAAGCGCTCGACCGCAGTCGTTGTGGTCAGACTCTCTGTACGGTATGATCCAACTTAACGAACTAGACAAAGTGTCCGGTTCGCCTTTGTCCAAGTCACCAAGACTTGGCGCAAGAAGGAGTTGCCATGTTGGTATGGGATGCCCCACAGGGGACACCGAACATCTTCGAGATGGCCGGAGCAGGCCTGAGCAGCGACGCGCGCAGTGCCTACGAGGGCTACCTGTGCTGCGTGAACCGCATCATCCTGCGGGAGAGCGAGCGTTTCATCTTCCTCCCGAACAAGCTGTCGGCCGCCATGATCGGTGCCTTCAAGGCGATGGGCGGTCGCGTCGTGCATTCTGTCGAGACCAGCTATGCCCAGTGGCAGCAGTACGCGGTCTGCGCTGTGCACGCCGTCGCCCGGCGATCGCGCGCGGCTTCGGCCACACCGATGTTGGTGACGCCGATCCGAGCCGTCCGCCGTGTGAAGGCCTTCTTCGTTTCCCAGAAGGTCAACGGCCGCAACGCGCCGTAAGGCTCCACTTCAGGCCTCACGAGGCCGCCAGACTAGAAAGGCTGGAGATGAAAGACACCGTTCAACACTCCCCCGTAGCCACCCCCCGTGTTTCCGCAAGAACCCGTCCATCGACGCGGCAGCCGGCTGACTATGTGCCTGCTGCCGAAGTCAGAGCCTTGCTCGCCAACAGCCTTGCCGCGCGTCAACAGCGGCTGGGCGCCGCCGACATGATCTCCACTGACGAGGCTGCGCAGCTCGCGCAGACGACGCGCGTGACTATCAACGCCTGGATCGCCAAGGGCCGCGCCATTGGCCTGACGCAGACCAAGCGTGGGTTCCGCATGCCTCGCTGGCAGTTCGAGCCGTCGATGTGGGACTCGCTGCCGCGACTGTCGGCGGCGCTTGGCACCGTCGAAGGCTGGGCGCTCTTGTCGTTCCTGGAGTCGCCTCACGGCGGCCTGAACGGCATCACACCGCGCCAGGCCATCGAGCAAGGACAAATGGCCAAGGTGATCAGGATCGCAGAGCACGAGGGAAACTGAATCCCTTCCGATGAAACTCCACGACCTTCAGTACCTGCCGCCAGTCACACTGGCGGCATCGCAGACGGTCTACCGCGTTCAACGTATCCAGGCCCGGCCAGGAGCGGCGTCGATTGGTTCATTGAAGATGGCGCCGATCGGCGACATGTACGGGCGTTTCGCACTCGCCACGATTGAGACGTGCTACTTCGCGGAGAGCCCGGAGACCGCGATCTACGAGTCCCTGGTGCGACGCGAAGCGGTCTCCCTGTCGATCAGCAATGCGGCTGGTCGCCAACTCCTGTGCCTGCGGACGACACGGCCGGTCCAACTCCTCGATCTTCGGCAGCACGTATCGTCGTGGCCTGTGCTTCAGTCGCTGCGGTTCTCAGCTACGCAGGAGATTGCGGCAGAAGCTGTGGCGGCAGGTTTCGAGGGAATCGCCTATCGGTCGGCACAGCATTACGGCCAAGACTGCTTCGTCGTGTTCGGTGCCAGCCTCAAGGCATTCAAGCTCGTCTGGCGCAAAGCGCTGCTGCTTGCGAATGGCTCAATGCACCAAGCTCTCGCAGCGGCGATACGAGGCGGTCAGATCTTGTTGGCACCATGAAGACCAGCGCAGCAGGACTGGTTGCGCTTAGGGTCGAAGCCTCCTTGCGTGAGGGCCGAATGGACATAAGGGCTTTGTATGCTGCAGTTCAGGTGCGTCCATCTCGACGTCCGCTTTGTAGCCGCCAGAACGATGACTTCACCGTCAGCTCCGGGTCGGCAGCCGACAGCGACGCCGTCGAGCTCGCTGCCGCAAAGCTGACCTCCAGGCTGAGTGGCC
>DASQFA010000689.1:0-2291 GCA_035633375.1 Rubrivivax sp. | reverse complement strand
CCGCAAGCGCATCAGGCGGGCCAGGAAGTCCAGGCCATCCATGTGCGGCATCTCCACGTCGAGCGTGATCAGGTCGGGGTCGAGCTCGCGGATCATTTCGCGCGCGATCAGCGGGTCGGCCGCCGTGCCGACGCATTGCATGTCGGGCTGGCGATTGATGATCTCGCAAAGCACCTCGCGCACCAGCGCGGAATCGTCGACCACCAGCACGCGTGTCCTGGGAGTCTGCGGTGACGGTTCGCCGTCGGCGGGCCTGTTCGTCATGGGTGGGTGGCAATGAACCGGGCTGCAGCCCGGTGGCACAGCCCGACACGGCGTAACACTCAGTATCCGGCTGCCGCGACCGGCGCAATGCCTCGATCTGCAGGGCTTTTCGTGCCCAAAGCACGGCCGTGCTCAACTTCGCCGCGGGACAACCGATATGCCGAAAGGTCCCGAGCCAAGGAGGCGCCCGTGAGCGATCCCACCCAGATGAAATTCCTGATCGTCGATGACTTCTCGACGATGCGCCGCATCGTGCGCGGCCTGCTCAGGGAGATGGGCTGCCACCACACCGCCGAGGCCGAGGACGGCGTGGTGGCGCTGGGCATGCTGAAGACTCAGCGCTTCGACTTCGTGGTGTCCGACATCAACATGCCAAACATGGATGGCTTCGAACTGCTCGCGGCGATCAAGGCCGACGACGCCTTGCGCCACCTGCCCGTGCTGATGGTCACGGCCGAGGCGCGCAAGGAAGACATCGTGCGGGCTGCGCAAAGCGGTGCCTCCGGCTACATCGTCAAGCCGTTCAGCAAGGCCACTCTGGAAGAGAAGGTGCAGCGCATCCTGCTCAAGCTGGCGCTGCCGGCCTGAACCTCGCTGGCCAGCGGGCACAGCCCTTGCGCCGGGCCACAAAATCGAGGTGCCGGTGCAGGCCGGCACCCCGCATCCGGCCCGGGGCCTGCTGACCACGCCCGAGCAGGTCGTGACGTGCGACGCGCCGCATCGCGCACCGTCCGAGCTTGGCCGGGCTGAAGCGCGCCCCGCTCAGGCGCTGGGTGGCAGCGTGTCGATGAAGCTCTGGCGTGTGGCCAGCTTGTCATGCAGCCGCTCCAGGTTGGCATGGCTGTCGCGCCAGGCAATCGCCGGGAAGCGGAAACTCAGGTAACCCAGGGCGCAGCCGACGGCGATGTCGGCCAGCGTGAACTGGTTGCCCATGCACCAGGGCTTTTCGCCCAGGCCCTTGCTCATGGCGGCCAGCGCGGCGCGCACGCGGCTCATCTGCCGGTCGATCCAGGCCTGCGAGCGCTGTGCGTCGCTGCGGCCCGCCCAGACAAGTTCCATGCGCGCCGAGATGCTGGCGTCGAGCACGCCGTCGGCCAGCGCCTCCCAGGTGCGCACTTCGATGCGCTCGCGCCCCGAAGGAGGGATCAGCTTGCCCACCGGCGACAGCGTGTCGAGGTATTCGACGATGACGCGCGAGTCGAACACCGCCTCGCCACCTTCCATCACCAGGCAGGGCACCTTGCCCAGCGGGTTGGACTTGAGCACCTCGTCGCTGGCCCACACGTCTTCCAGCGTGAGCTGGAAGTCGAGCTTCTTCTCGGCCATCACGATGCGTACCTTGCGCACGTAAGGACTGGTGAGCGATCCGATGAGTTTCATTTGTGCCCGGGTGTCCCTGTTTCGGACGATTCTATCGAAGCAAGACTTCGGCCATGTCCCGCAAACGCGGGGGCGAACAGGGCTTCGTGGCGGCCTTCACAGGCGCGTTCGCACCTATACGCAATGGGCTCAAGGACTGCTTGCGGCGCAAAGCTCACCTTCACTCACAAGCCAAATTCATTCACCGCGGAGACGCGGAGGCCGCAGAGGTTCGCAGAGATCACCAAGCCACATGGGTTCCTCTGCGTTTCCTCTGCGCCCTCTGCGCCTCTGCGGTGAAGGCTGTTCACTTTCGGCCGTTATGCGCCGTCCACAGTCCGTAGCGCGGTCAACCGATCCTTGATGATCGAACGCGAATCCACATCAGGCGCCGCGCACTCCCATCCAGTCCACCGTGGCCGGCCGGCCGGGCAGCGACAAAGCCGCTGCCTGCGCTGGCGAGCGGGCAATCACTTCACCATGCCGCATCACCCACAGGCGCTGCGCGCGCAGGCGGATGGCCTCGATCGGCGAGCGTGCCTGCAGCAGCACGCAGTCGGCCGCGTGCCCGACTTTGATGCCATAGCCGTCCAGGCCGAGCACGCGCGCGTTGTTCAGCGTCACCGCATCGAAGCACTGCCGCATGCCGTGCAGCGAGGTCATCTGCG
>DASQFA010000688.1:0-13153 GCA_035633375.1 Rubrivivax sp. | reverse complement strand
CAACAAGCTCATCACCAGCACGGCCAGGCTGCGCCGCCCCCACAAGCGCGCCTGCACCCAGCGCAGCATCGGCCAGGTGGACACGACAATCATCGTCGCCCAGATCGTCGGCGCGATGAAGGGGCGCAGCACCCACAGCGTGGACACGATGAGCAGCCCGATGAAGAGCACCCCGAAGGTGGTTCGGGTCAGGTCGCGTTGGGGTGTCAGCATGGGTCGAGGCTCCAGCGGCGATTGTGCATGAGCACTTGCGGCCCCCGTGACCCTGGCAGCAAGTGCGCAGGGGCGAGTCTCGACCATAGAATTCACTATCACTGCGATGGAGCGTTCGCGATGCAGATGTGGCGCTGGGTGGCAGCTTCAGCCACGCTGTTCGTGGGCCTGATTGCACTTGGCAGCGCCGCGCTGGCACAGAACGTCACGCCGGCAGGCGCAGCCAGCGCCAACGATGCGGTGGCGCGTGGCGCCTACCTGGCACGCGCCGGCGACTGCGTGTCCTGCCACACGGCCGCCGGTGGCCCACCCTATGCCGGCGGCTACAAGCTCGACACACCCTTCGGTTACCTGCTCTCGCCGAACATCACGCCGGATGCAGCCACCGGCATAGGGCGCTGGACTGCCGACGACTTCTATCGCGCCATGCACCAGGGAGTGAACAGGCATGGCCAGGACATGTTCCCGGTCATGCCCTTCGACTTCTACACCCGCGTCACGCGCGAGGACAGCGACGCCCTCTTCTCCTACCTGCGCAGCCTGCCGCCGGAGAACCACGCGGTGCTGGTGAACCACCTGCGCTTCCCCTTCAACCAGCGCTGGTCGATGATGGTGTGGCGCGAGCTGTACTTCAGCCCAGGCACGTACAAGCCCGATCCGGCCCAGTCGGCGGCCTGGAACCGCGGCGCCTATCTGGTCGAAGGGCTTGGGCATTGCAGCGCCTGCCATTCGCCGCGCAATGCCCTGGGCGGCATCGAGAAGGACAAGGCCTACACCGGGGCCACGGTGGATGGCTGGTTTGCCCTGAACCTCAGCTCCGAGCTGCACACCGGGCTGGGCAGTTGGACCGCCGAGCAGATCGCCACCTACCTGAAGACCGGCGCGGCACCAGGCAAGAGCACCTCGCTCGGGCCGATGGCGCTGGTGGTGAAGAACAGCACCAGCCAGATGAGCGATGCCGACCTGGCCGCCATGGCCACCTACCTGAAGGACATCCCGGCGAACTCGACGCTGCGCAGCGGCAAGCCGGCGCCCGATGCCACGCGCACGGCCGGCGCCGCGCTGTACCTGGACCATTGCGTTGCCTGTCACCAGGCCGGCGGCCGCGGCATGCCGGGCGTGTTTCCGCCGCTGGCGGGCAACAACGTGGTCGTGGCCGCCGACCCGGCCGATATCCTGAAGGTAGTGCTGAACGGCGTTCCGCCACAGGGCAAGTACATGCCCATGCCGGGTTTTGCCAACCAACTCAGCGACCAGCAGATCGCCGACCTCAGCAACTACGTGCGCAGCAGCTGGGGCAACGGCGCCGCGCCCAACACCACGGCGGCGATGGTGGCCCGGCTGCGCCCAGGCCCGCGCTAGCGTGCGGCCGGGTTCGGCATCCGCAGTGCGCGTCGGCGTAGTGCCGGGCCGGGTGCTATGTCGGTGACCCAGTCCGACGCCCCTGCCAAGGCCTCGTGGTACGTGCCCGAGCTGTTGGAGACCGCCCGGGCCGCCGCGCCTTGTGCTCCGGCTGGCGTCTGCGGTCAGCGTGTTGCCGACACGGCCGCCCGGGCGCTATTGCCGCGCCGGGCATTTCGGCGCCGCGAAGGCGCCATCATGTACGCTCTGCGCTCGATGCCAAGGACACCGCCCATGCCTGCACTGCACACCTCCACACGTCGCCGCCTCGTGCTGGCCCTGCCCGTCGCCAGCCTGCTGGGCGCGCTGTTGGCCAGCGGGGCCCGGGCCACGCCCGCCGCTGCTGCCGCCGCCGCGAAGGAAACCACCTGGGAAGAGCTGATGCCCAAGGACTGGGATCCGATGAAGGACCTGCGCATCGGCAACATCGGCCTGGTGCCCGAGGGCAGCGCGAAAGAGCGCGACATGATGCGCCAGATGCGCGAGGTCTGGGACAACGCGCCCACGGTGGCCAAGATGGACGGCGCCAACGTGCGCCTGCCGGGTTATGTGGTGCCGCTGGAAGAGGTGAAGGGCGAGTTGAAGGAGTTCCTGCTCGTGCCCTATTTCGGCGCCTGCATCCATTCGCCGCCGCCGCCTTCCAACCAGGTGGTGCACGTCGTGGCCACCGAGCCACTGAAGGGCTTTCGCACCATGGACACGGTGTGGGTCAGCGGCACCTTGAAGATCAACCGCCAGGACTCGGTCATGGGCGTGAGCAGCTACCAGATCAAGGGGCCGACGGTCGAGCCCTATTTGGCGCAGCCCAGGCGCTGAAGTGACCGGCATGCAAGTGGAACCAAGATCATGAAGTCTCGATATCAGCTCGCGCTGTGGCTGCTGCTGGGCTTGCCGCTGGCCGCGCTGGCCCGTGGCAGCGCGCACGTACACGGCGTGGGCACGCTCGACATCGCCGTCGATGCGAAGAAGATCGTGGTGCAGTTCGATACGCCGCTGGACAACCTGGTGGGCTTCGAACGTGCGCCGCGCACCGATGCCGAGCGCAAGCGCGTCGACGAGGCGGTGGCGCGGCTGAAGGCCGGTGACCAGATGTTCAAGTTCGACCCGGCGGCGGGCTGCAAGCTCGCGATGGTGGAGCTGAACTCCGCTGTACTGGGTTTGGGCAAGCCGGGTGCCACGGCGGCCAAGGACGGGCATGCCGAGCTCGACGCCAGCTGGGAGTTCGACTGCAACGATGGCGCGAAGGCCGCGTTCGTCGATGTCGGCCTGTTCACGTTCAACCCACTCAAGCGCGTGCAGGTGCAGCTGGCCCTGCCGAAGGGGCAACTCAAGCGCGAGCTGAAGCGGCCCAACATGCGCATCGTGTTCGGGCCATGACGCGGCCGGGCCGTCATCGACGACCCCCTCAGGGCCCAAGACCGCAGCACCCGCCACGTCCGATGAGCCCCCGGCCATGATCGAGGTGCGCGACCTGCGCTACCGCTGGCGCGGCGCCGCGCACGACTGCGTGGCCATCGACGCCATGCAGCTGGCTGCCGGGCGCACGCTGTTCCTGCATGGGCCCAGCGGCGGCGGCAAGAGCACGCTGCTCGGCCTGCTGGCCGGCGTGCTGCTGCCGCGCGCTGGCCAGGTGACCTTGCTCGGCACGCCCTGGGCATCGCTGTCGGGCGCGCGGCGCGACGCCTTCCGCGCCGACCATGTGGGCTACATCTTCCAGCAGTTCAACCTGCTGCCCTACCTGAGCGTGCTCGACAACGTGCTGCTGCCCTGCCGTTTCTCGGGCCTGCGCCGGCAGCGCGCCACGGCCGCGGCGGGCTCGGCACCGGCCAGTGCGGCGGCATTGCTCGCCCGCGTCGGCCTGAGCGACGCGCTTTGGCACCGGCCCGCCGCGATGCTGTCGGTGGGCCAGCAGCAGCGCGTGGCCGCGGCGCGCGCACTCATCGGCCAGCCCGAGCTGGTCATCGCCGACGAGCCGACCTCGGCGCTGGATACCGCGCTGCGCGACGGCTTCATGGACCTGCTGCTGCAGCAATGCCGATCGGCCGGCAGCACGCTGGTCTTCGTCAGCCACGACGAGCGTCTGGCCGCGCGCTTCGACGAGCGGCTGTCGCTGACCGACATCAACCGCGCCACGCTGCAGGCCGCGGCATGAAAGCCATGCTCGGCCTGGCCTTGCGCAGCGCCTGGAACCGACGCGGCACCTTGTCGCTGGTGCTGCTGTCGGTGGTCTTGTCCACCTTCCTGCTGCTCGGTGTGGAACGGCTGCGTGCCGACGTGCGCGAGAACTTCTCGCAATCGGTCAGCGGCACCGACCTGATCGTCGGCGCGCGCACGGGTGCCATGCAGCTGATGCTGTATGCCGTGTTCCGCGTCGGTGGCGCCACCAACAACGTGCGCATGGACAGCCTAGAGCAGATCGCCAAACACCGCGCGGTGGCCTGGATGGTGCCGCTTTCGCTGGGCGACTCGCACCGCGGCTTTCCGGTGCTGGCCACCACCACCGGCTACTTCGAGCATTTCCGCCATGGCGACAAGCAGCCGCTGGCGCTGGCCGAAGGCCGGCCCTTTGCCGGCACGCTGGACGGGCTGTACGAGGTGGTGCTGGGCGCCGAGGTGGCACGCGCGCTGGGCTACCGGCTCGGCGATCGCCTGACACTCAGCCACGGGGGCGGCGAGATGCCCGGCTCGGAGCATGCCGACAAGCCCTTCACCGTGGTCGGCACCCTGGCGCGCACCGGCACGCCGGTGGACCGCACGCTGCACATCAGCCTGCAGGCGATGCAAGCCATCCACCTCGACTGGGTGGCCGGTGTGCCGCTGCCGGGCATGAAGGTGGCACCCGAGAAAGCGCGCGAGTTCGACCTGCAGCCAAAGCAGGTGACCGCTGCGCTGCTGGGCCTGAAGAACCGCGCCGCGGTGTTCGCGGTGCAGCGCGCGGTGGCGGATTTCGAAGCCGAGCCGCTGATGGCCGTGCTGCCCGGCGTGGCGCTCGACGAGCTGTGGGACGTGGTCGGCGCAGGCGAGCGCGCATTGCTGGCGATGTCGGCGATGGTCGCGTTGGTCAGCCTGGCCGGGCTGGTGGCGGTGGTACTGGCCGGGCTGAACGAGCGCCGGCGCGAGCTGGCCGTGCTGCGCGCGGTGGGCGCGGCGCCGCGCCATGTGCTGCTGATGCTGGCCACCGAAGGCGCGGTGATCACACTGCTCGGCGCCACGCTGGGCGTGGCCGCCGTGGCGCTGGCCATCGCCGCGGCCGCGCCCTGGGTGCAGGCGCAGTACGGCGTCGCGCTGACGCTGTCTGCCCCCAACACGTCGCAATGGGCGCTGGTCGGTGCCGTGCTCGCCGCCGGGTTCCTGGCCAGCCTGGTGCCGGGCTGGCGGGCCTATCGGCTGTCGCTGGCCGACGGCCTGTCGCCGCGCGTGTGACAGGCGTTTGTGTTCAATGGCATCGGTTTGACGGGCTGCTGGCGGCGCATAGCCGACGCTCATGCGTGTGGATCAACGGCGGCAATCGACCCAATGGCGACGTTGGCAGATCGGCATTGGACTGCGCATACCCGTCGCTGGTGCAGGCCTCGGCTCACGTGTCTTCTCTTGTGAGTCGCTCAGCAAAGGAGATGCCTATCGCTGAGAGCACAAAGGTAAAGTGGATCACAGCAACCATGGCAATGACTTGAATGTTCTCCAAACTCAGATCGCCACTCAGATAGGTTTTCAATGCATGAACACCTGATATGGAAATGATGGCAAATGCCAGCTTCAACTTGAGGTTATAGGTGTTGACATGATCCAGCCAGTCGGGCTTTTTCATGTCTTTTGAATCGAAATGCCCGGTGGTCACAAAGAGCGAGACACCCGCCAGCGCCACCACCCAGACCAGTTGCGCGACCATCGTCATGTCCACCAGTTCAAGCACCTTGATGATCAGATCAATCTTTCCCAAATCTCCGAAAACCAAGGTGTGCATCAGCTTGTAGGTTTCGACCAGGAATTTGCCGAGAATCCCAAAGATGATCGTGACCAGCCCGACATAAAAGAAGAGCATGGTGAACCGCATGCCGTAAAGCATTGAACCGACGCCTGCGAGTAGCTTTTCCATTTTGTTCCAAGGTAAGGTTTCGAAGGGGCCCGTTGTGCAGTTCGCTCCAAAACAGTGCAGGTCGCTCCTATTGCTTTCACCCAGAATACCACTGAGCAATACATCGCCTACAGACCCAGCGGCAACGCCGGGACTGCTCACCCTCGCGCATGATGGGTTGGGGTTCGCGGCACGACAGGATTCGCCGAGGACGGCGCAGACATAGGAGATCCAAGCGCCTTGTGCACAGCCCCGAAGCGGGAACCAGGTTGGTCTGAAGGGCTCCGTTCAAACGTACAGTTTCGTGGCGCTGGTGCACCGAATGAGTGGCCGGGCCTCTCAGTCCGGTGGCCGACCTTCGGTTGCTTCCATTTCGACATCGACGAGGCGGGATGCCAGGAAACTGCCTGTGGCCACCGTCAGCTCCTGGCCGTGGAGGGGCACTACGCCGTCAACTCTTGAGCAACTGCTATGCGCCGTAACCCGCCCATGCACCGAAGACGCGTTCATTGCCGCTGAACGCAAGCCCGCATGAGGCGAAAGCACGCCTTCCGAGCGCAATCGATGCCACGCGCCGGCACGACCAAAAGAAGACCAGCGACGGCCTCGCGGTCGAACGCCCTCTTGCGCCACAATTTGCCAACTGGTGCCGAGCGCGTTTGCGCGCTGCGGCATTTGCACTGCGAGCCTCACCCAATGACATCGACGACTTTCAAGTTTCTCGGCGCCGCCGTCCTGGCGGCTGCCATCTTGCAGGCCTGCGCCCCGATGAACACGCCCAATCCGCCCGCAATCACGCCACCGAGTTTGAACGACACGGCCTGGACACTGGCCTCGCTGCCCGGCGCGGCGCTGCCGCCGACGCCGCGGCCGACGCTGCAGTTCGAAGACGGCCGCGCCTCGGGCAGCGACGGCTGCAACCGCTATGGCACCAGTTTCAAGGCGGCCGACGGCAAACTCGAACTGACAGCGCAGCGCATGTCGACGCAGATGGCCTGCCCGCCGCCGGAGCAGCAGCTCGCGCTGGCCTTCAATCGCGTGCTCGACGAGGTGCGCGCTTACCGCATCGAAGCCGGCTCGCTGCTGCTGCTGAACGCCGGCGGCGCGACATTGGCCACGCTGGCACCGCAGCCCACCACGCTGGCCGGCACGGCCTGGAGCGTGACCGGCGTCAACAACGGCAAGCAGGCCGTGGTGGGCGTGATCACCGGCACCGAACTGACGCTGCAGTTCCTGGCCGACGGCACGCTACAGGGCAGCGGCGGCTGCAACCGCTTCAACGGCAGCTTCACACAAGAAGGCAAGTCGCTGCGCATCGGCCGCCTGGCGAGCACGCGCATGGCCTGTGCCGAGCCCGAGGGCCGCATGGCCCAGGAGGCGCAGTTCCTGGCCGCACTGGAAAGCGCGGCCAAGGTGCGGCGCGAGGGCGACAAGCTGGAGTTGCGTACCGCCACCGGCGCATTGGCCGTCTCGGCACGAATGGCCACGCCGGCCAGGCCCTAAGCCGCGCGCGCGGCCATCGCCACCAACGAAACGCATTGCCTGACGCAGGAGCCACCGACATGCACAAGGACCTGTTCGACAACCCGATGGGTTTGATGGGCTTCGAGTTCGTCGAGTTCGCCTCGCCCGCACCCGATGTGCTGGAGCCGCTGTTCGAGAAGATGGGCTTCAGCCTGGTGGCGCGCCACCGCAGCAAGAACGTGGTGCTGTACCGCCAGGGCGACATCAACTTCATCGTGAATCGCGAGCCGCGCAGCCCGGCCGGCTACTTTGCCGCCGAACACGGCCCGAGCGCCTGCGCGCTGGCCTTCCGCGTCAAGGATTCGCACCAGGCCTATGCACGCGCGCTGGAGCTCGGCGCGCAGCCGATCGAGATCCCGACCGGGCCGATGGAGCTGCGCCTGCCAGCGATCAAGGGCATTGGCGGCGCGCCGCTGTACCTGATCGACCGCTTCGAGGACGGGAAAAGCATCTACGACATCGACTTCGAGTTCCTGCCCGCTTTCCAGGACATGAAGGACCGCCACCCGCGGGGCCACGGCTTGCGCGTCATCGACCACATGACGCACAACGTCTACCGCGGCCGCATGGCCTTCTGGGGTGCCTTCTACGAGCGCATCTTCAACTTCCGCGAGATCCGCTACTTCGACATCAAGGGCGAGTACACCGGGCTGACCAGCCGCGCCATGACCGCGCCCGACGGGCTGATCCGCATCCCCCTGAACGAGGAATCGGGCAAGGGCGGCACCGGGCAGATCGAGGAGTTCCTGATGAAGTTCAACGGCGAAGGCATCCAGCACATCGCGCTGCTCACCGACGACCTGATCGCCAGCGTCGACGCGCTGCAGCTCGCCGGCGTGCCGCTGATGACAGCGCCCAACGAGGTGTACTACGAGATGCTGGAAGAGCGCCTGCCCGGCCACGGCGAGCCGATCGCCGAGCTGCAGACGCGCGGCATCCTGATGGACGGCAGCACGGACGGCGGCAAGGCGGGCGGCGACAAGCGGCTGCTGCTGCAGATCTTCAGCGAGACGCTGCTCGGCCCGGTGTTCTTCGAGTTCATCCAGCGCAAGAACGACGAGGGCTTCGGCGAGGGCAATTTCAAGGCACTGTTCGAGTCGATGGAGCGCGACCAACTGCGCCGCGGCGCGATCCAGACATAGCTCAGGAGCGCCGCGCCGACTGCGCGCGGGCCACTCACAGCAGCCAGTCGATCGGCAGCACCGACATCACGCCGACGCCCAGGCGGCGCATCGCGCTCGTCTCGGGTTCGGTGTCGAAGACCTTCTCGCCCGCCGCGCTGCGCTCGACCCACTGCAGGCTGCGGCCATCGGACGCCAGGCGAACTTCGTAGGCCACCCAATGCACGTCGGTGTCGAAACCCTCGGCCAGCCCCCGGGCCAGCACCGGGCTGTCGATGACCAGGCCCATCTCGGTGTTCAGCAGCGCCGAGCGCGGGTCGAAGTTGAAAGAGCCGACGAAGATGCGCTCGCCATCCACGGCGAAGGTCTTGGCGTGCAGGCCCGAAGCCGAGCTCGAGCCCATGCCGGCGCGGCTGTCCGGCAGCTCCTGCCCCGCCGTCGGCTTGAGTTCATACAAACGCACGCCGGCGCGCAGCAGCTCGACACGGCGCTTGGAGTAGCCGGCATGCACCGCGCTCACGTCCGAGGCGGCCAGCGAGTTGGTGAGGATGCGCACCGTCACGCCGCGGCCGGCCAGCGCCGCCAGCGCGGCAGTGCCCGCCTCACCCGGCACGAAGTAAGGCGACACCAGGTCCAGCGACTTCTGCGGCTGGCCGATGGCGCGCACGAGGTTCGGGAACAGCAAGACATCGACGCGCTTGGCGGTGTCCAGCGTCTTGGCCGGATCGTCGTGCACCAGTTGCGCGCGGGCCCACTCGAAGCTGAGCGTTCGGGCCAGCAGGTCGCGCACCACCGGCGTGGTGCGCACCGCCTCCAGGTAGGCCACCGACTGCGGGTCCGCGCGAGCCGCAGCAAAACGCGCCTGCAGTTCGGCCGCGCTTTGCGTACCGGGCGCACCCAGCAGGCCCGCCGCCGGATAGGCCGAGGCGCTGTTCCAGTACAGGTCGAACTGCTTCGAGATCTCACTCACCGCCGGGCCCACGGCCACCACGTCCAGGTCGGCGAAGAGCACGCCGCTACCTACGCCGAAGTACTCGTCGCCGATGTTGCGCCCGCCGACCACCGCCACCTGGTTGTCGGCAGTGAACGACTTGTTGTGCATGCGCCGGTTCAGGCGCGCGAAGTCGGTCAGGTAGCCCAGCGCGCGGGCGCCGCGCTGCACGAAGGGGTTGTACAGCCGCAGCTCGAGGTTGGGGTGCGCGTCCAGCGCGGCCAGTGTCGGGTCCATGCCGGCGGTGTTGTTGTCGTCGAGCAGCAGGCGCACGTGCACACCCCGCTCGGCCGCCCGCCACAGCGCCTCGAACAGCAGGTAGCCCGCAGTGTCGCCGTGCCAGATGTAGTACTGCACGTCGAGGGACTTGTCCGCCACCGCCGCGAGCACGGCGCGCGCCGCGAAGGCGTCGCGCGGATTCGCCAGGGCATGAATGCCGCTCTTGCCCGGATGCGCGGCTGCTTCAGTGGCCAGCGCACGGCCCAGCCGCGTGCCGCTGGTGTCGGCGAGCGCGCTGCTCGCCGTACGGCCTTCAAGCGAGGGCATCGTTGCCGCGCAGCCGCCGAGCAGACCGCCCATCAGGCCAATCGCGCCCAGCGCCAGCATCGCGAACGTTCCTCGGTTGATCATGCCCACCAAAACCTCCAATCCGCATGGCGATGTCGCGGTGCTCGGGGTAGACCCCAGGCTTGCACGGGCATGGCCAGCATCCACGGCAGCCCCCACGCGTACACCCGGCGCATCTGCCTGGCCGTTGTCAAACCCATCACGACGCCCTACCGGGGCAGCATGCCAAGCACGCGCTGCGCTCATGGGCATCGAGGCGGGCTGCGGCTGCCGGCTCAGGGATGGCCCCGCGGTGTGCGTGCAGCGCGCTTCAAGTCGGCGGCGCAGGCGCGTCGGCCGGGTCGCTGCACAGGTGGCCGGCCACCGCCCAGTCGCTGCGCTCGATGTCGAAGAACAGCACTTCCACCGCGCTGGCCGGCACGCCCAGCGCGCGCACGGTGGCGTCGGTCAGTTCACGCGCCAAGGCACGCTTTTGCTCGGGCGTGCGCCCGGCGAACATTTCCACTCGAAGCGTCGGCATGGCGTGCTCGATCAGGTGGCTGGCGGCGGCTCGACGCCGTCGAAGACATCGGTCATCGAAATCTCGCAACCGATGCTGGCAAGTGAGACCGCGCTGCGCTCGCTCATGTCGTGCAGCACCCACAGGCCATCGGCGCCGATGCGAAAGCCCTCGGTGCGGCGCGTGTCGGGATCGACCACCAGGTATTCCTGCAGGCTGGCCATGCGGCGATAGAGCGCGAACTTCAGGCTGCGGTCGTAGGCCTGGGTGCTGGGTGACAGCACCTCGATCACCAGCTTCGGCGCGCGGAAGATCATGTCGGTGCGCAGGTCGGCAGCGTCACAGGTGACGAACAGGTCCGGGTACAGGATCGTGTCGTCGGCGGGTTGCACCTTCATGCTCCCGGCAAACACCTGGCAGGGACTGCCGCGCAGGGCGTTGATGAGTGCCGAAGTCAGGTTCGCGACCACCCGCCCGTGAACTCGCCGGCCGCCCACCATCGCGAACACTTCGCCCTTGTAGAACTCGTGCTTGTCCGGCTGTTCGTTTTCCCAGAGCAGAAAGTCCTCGAGCGTCAGTCCCGGCAGTGGTGAGCCCATGGCAAGAACTCCGGCTGTGGTGAGTTGCCCAATCTAGCAGATGCGGCCAACCGGTGACGGGAGTGGAGCCGCCGTCACGCCGTCGGCAGCTTGTGGCCCTTGAACATCTCGCGCAACTTGTTCTTCTGCATCTTGCCGGTGGCGCCCAGCGGGATGGCGTCGGTGAAGATCACGTCGTCGGGTGTCCACCACTTGGCGATCTTGCCGTCGAAGAAGGCCAGCATCTGCTCGCGCGTAAGCTCGGCGCCGGGCTTCTTCACCACCACCAGCAGCGGGCGTTCGTCCCACTTCGGGTGGAAGGCGGCGATGCACGCGGCCATGGCCACCGCCGGGTGCGCCATGGCGATGTTCTCCAGGTCGATCGAGCCGATCCACTCGCCGCCCGACTTGATCACGTCCTTGCTGCGGTCGGTGATCTGCATGTAGCCATCGGCATCGATCAGCGCGACGTCGCCGGTCGGGAACCAGCCGTCCACCAGCGGATCGCCGCCTTCGCCCTTGAAGTACTGCGCCAGGATCCACGGCCCGCGCACCAGCAACTCGCCGCCGGACCTGCCGTCCCAGGGCAGCTCATGGCCGTCCTCGCCGACGATTTTCATGTCCACGCCATACAGCGCGTGGCCCTGCCTGGCCATGACCTTGTAACGCTCGTCCTGCGTCTGTGCCAGATGTTTGGCCTTGAAGCTGGCTGCCGTGCCCAGCGGGCTCATCTCGGTCATGCCCCAGGCGTGCAGCACATGCACGTCGTAGCTTTCCTTGAACAGCTTGATCATCGCCGGCGGGCAGGCCGAGCCGCCGATGACGGTGCGCCGCATGGTGCTGAACTTCAGGCCCGCGCCCTCGACGTAGGCCAGCAAGCCCTGCCACACCGTGGGCACACCGGCCGACAGCGTGACCTTCTCGGTTTCGAACAGTTCGTACAGCGACTTGCCGTCCAGCCCGGCACCGGGGAACACCATCTTCGCCCCGACCATGCACGCCACATAGGGCAGGCTCCAGGCGTTGACGTGGAACATCGGCACCACCGGCAGGATGGTGTCGGCCGCGCCGCAGTTCAGTGCGTCGGGCGTGGCTGCGACCATGGCGTGCAGCAGCGTCGAGCGGTGGCTGTACAGCGCGCCCTTCGGGTTGCCGGTGGTGCCCGAGGTGTAGCACAGCGAGCTGGCCGTGTTCTCGTCGAACTGCGGCCAGACGTAGCGGTCGTCCTGGGCCTCGAGCAGCTCCTCGTAGCAAAGCAGCTTGGCGATCTTCGTGTTCGCCGGCATGTGCGCACGGTCGGTCATGGCGACGAAGTGCTTCACCGTCTTCAGCCGCGACGCCACCGCCTCCACCAGCGGCAGGAAAGTCATGTCGAAGAAGATCACCTGGTCCTCGGCATGGTCGGCGATGTAGACCACCTGGTCCGGGTGCAGACGCGGGTTCAGCGTGTGCAGCACCGCACCCGTGCCCGACACCGCGTAGTACAGCTCCATGTGTCGGTAACCGTTCCAGGCCAGCGTGGCCACGGTCTGCCCCGGCTTCACGCCCAGGGCGCCCAGCGCCTTGGCCATGCGGCGTGATCGCGCGGCCAGCTCCTTGTAGGTGCAGCGGTGGATGTCGCCTTCGACACGCCGCGAGACGATCTGCTGCTCGCCATGGTGGCGCTCGGCATGCACGATCAGGGAGGAAATCAGCAGCGGCTGCTGCATCATCAAGCCGTTCATGTGGGTTCCTTTCGAATGAAGACCGTTACAGGCATCCCGGCGCTGCACACGCCCGGGAGTTTGCCTCAGAGCGCGACCCCGCCACTGCACTGCCCCTCTTCGCCCGGCACCGGTCGTGACGAGCCTGCAGCCGATCAGGGGCCGCGGCCCACCACGGCCTGCCCGTGATCTGCTGAAATTGCGGTTACAGGCCGCTGCCGGCGATGCCGAGCTCGACGCGCGACTCCAGGATGCGCATGCCGGCGATGCGCACGCCGGGGTTCAGGCGCTGCGCTTCGGCCACCATCCCATCGAGTACCGGGTCGTCGAAGCTACACCCGGCACGACATCAGTACGGCGGATTGACCACGATGAACTGGGGCCCCTGGGGCTGGTACCAGGTGCTGCCGCATTGCTGATAGACCATGCCGCCGTAGTTGACCGGAACGCAGCCTGGCGGCGGGGCCTGCACCAGCGTGCC
>DASQFA010000687.1:0-13612 GCA_035633375.1 Rubrivivax sp. | reverse complement strand
TGCTGGTGGTGGCGTCGCGGCAGGCGGTGTGCCGCGAGATGCAGGACGGCTGGTTCTGAGCCATGCACACCAAGACCCTCGAAGCGCTGATCTGGGTGCTGATCTACGCCGGCCTGTTTCTTGCCGGCCTGGGCATCTGGTTCATGGAGCACAGCCTGGCCGTCGGCTGGACGTTGTTTGTCTGCGGCTGCGGCCTGGTCGTGGCCGGCGCGGTGTTGATCTGGGTGCGCTCGCGCCGGCCCTGAGTGCCCGATCCACCCTCTTCGCCCACCCAAGGAGACCTGCGCATGAGCACCCCGATCCACAAACTCTTCGACTTGAGCGGCAAGGTCGCGCTGGTCACCGGCGGTTCGCGCGGCCTGGGGCTGCAGATTGCCGAAAGCCTGGGCGAGGCCGGCGCGAAGATCCTGCTCAGCTCGCGCAAGGCGGCCGACCTGGAAGAAGCCGCGGCCCACCTGCAAGCCAAAGGCATCGACACGCGCTGGGTGGCGGCCGATGCCAGCGACCCGCTTCAGATCCGCAAGGTCTGCGACGAGGCCATGCAGCGCCTGGGGCAGGTGGACATCCTGGTCAACAACGCCGGCGCCACCTGGGGTGCGCCGGCCGAGGACTACCCGCTGGAGGCCTGGGACAAGGTGATGAACCTGAACATCCGCAGCATCTTCCTGATGAGCCAGGCGGTGGGCAAGGCGAGCATGATCCCGCGGCGCCAGGGGCGCATCATCAACGTCGCGTCGATCGCCGGCCTGGGCGGCTCGGCCGACGTCAAGTTCATCGCCTACGGCACCAGCAAGGGCGCGGTGGTCAACTTCACGCGCACGCTGGCGGGCGAGTGGGGCGCCTACGGCATCACCGTCAACGCGCTGGCACCGGGCTTCTTCCCGAGCAGGATGACCAAGGGCGTGATCGCCGAGTTCGGCACCGACAGGCTGGCCGCACAGGCGCCGCTCAAGCGCATCGGCGACGACGACGACCTGAAGGGCGCGGCGCTGCTGTTTGCCTCGGCCGCGGGCAAGCACATCACCGGGCAGATCCTCGCGGTGGACGGCGGCGTCAGCTGTGTGCACGGCGGTGGCTGAGTCTGTGCGTTCGGCGCCGCAAGTCGACCGTCGGCTGATGAACGCGCGATCCTTGCGATGCAAGCGAGCGAGCAGGAGCGCCTGAAGCGATGCAGTTCGCCCGCCACATCCCGTTCATCCACCTGCTCGGCGCTGAACTGCTGCGCTTCGAGGAGGGCGAGAGCGAAATCGCGCTGGAAATCCGCGACGAACTCAACAATTCCTGGCACGTGGCCCATGGCGGCGTGGTCATGACGCTGCTCGACGTGGCCATGGCGCATGCCATGCGCGTGCCGCGCCGGCCCGAGGAAGGCCCCGACCCGCGCGGCGTGGTCACCATCGAGATGAAGACCACCTTCATGCGCCCGGCGCAGGGCCGCATCCACTGCATCGGCAAGCTGCTGCAGCGCAGCGCCACGCTGGCCTTCTGCGAGGGCACGGTCTTCGACGCCGCCGGCGAGCGGCTGGCGCATGCCACCGGCACCTTCAAGTTCCTGTCCGGTTTGCCGGCCGGTGGCCGGCGCATCCAATCGCCCAATGCATCGGATTGACCCACCCCCTCGCATTTCACGTTCAATGGAGAGAGCATGACGACGATGAACAAGCAGTGGCACCTGGTGTCGCGCCCGAGCGGCGAGCCCACGCCCGACAACTTCAGGCTGGTCGAGGCCCAGGTGCCCGAGCTGCAGGACGGGCAGGTGCTGGTGCGCAACCATTTCATGAGCCTCGACCCGTACATGCGCGGGCGCATGAACGAGGGCAAGAGCTACGCCCAGCCGCAGCCGCTGAACGCAGTGATGCAGGGCGGCACGGTCGGCGAGGTGGTGGCCTCGAAGAGCGCGGCCTACCAGGTGGGCGACAAGGTCGTCGGCGGGGGCGGCTGGCAGCAGTACCAGCTGGCCGATGCGCAGGCGCAGGGCATGATGCGCAAGGTGGATAGCACGCAGGTGCCGCTGTCCGCCTACCTCGGCGTGGTGGGCATGCCGGGTGTCACCGCCTGGATCGGGCTGATGACGATCATCGAGCCCAAGGCCGGCGAGACGGTGGTCGTCAGCGCCGCCAGCGGCGCGGTGGGTGGCGTAGCCGGGCAACTGGCCAAGGCCCAGGGCTGCCGCGTCGTCGGCCTGGCCGGCGGCCCCGACAAGTGCAAGGCGGTTACCGACGAATTCGGCTTCGATGCCTGTATCGACTACAAGCAGCACCCCGACCTAAAGTCGCTGTCGGCAGCGTTGAAGCAGGCCTGCCCGAAAGGCATCGACGGCTATTTCGAGAATGTCGGCGGCGTGATCCTCGACGCGGTGATGCAGCGCGCGAATGCCTTTTCGCGAATCGCCATGTGCGGCATGATCGCCGGCTACAACGGCGCGCCCATCCCGATGGCCGCGCCGCAGCTGATCCTGGTGAACCGCATGAAGGTGCAGGGCTTCATCGTCAGCGAGCACATGCCGCACTGGCCGCAGGCGCTGAAGGAGCTGGGTCTGGGTGTGGCCACTGGCAAGCTCAAGTACCGCGAGACCGTGGCCCAGGGCATCGAGGCCGCGCCGCAGGCCTTCATCGGGCTGCTCAAGGGCAAGAACTTCGGCAAGCAGCTGGTCAAGCTGATCTGAGTTTGGAGCTTCACCATGCACTGGACCTGGACGCGCTTCGAAGACCTGGGCGTTCACGGCCTGTACGACGTGCTTGCCTTGCGCTGCCGCGTCTTCATCCTGGAGCAGGGCCCGTACCTCGACCTGGACGGCATCGACGTGCACTGCTGGCACCTGCAGGGCCGGGACGCCGCCTGCGTGCTGCAGGCCTACCTGCGTGCCGTGGCTCCCGGCGTGAAGTACGTCGAACCGTCGATCGGCCGCGTCATCACCGCACCCGAGGTGCGTGGCACCGGCCTGGGCCGCACGCTGATGCGTGAAGGCCTGGCGCGCTGTGCGGCGCAATGGCCGGATCAGGCGGTGCGCATCGGCGCGCAGGCGCGGCTGCGCCGCTTCTACGTCGAGCTGGGTTTCCAGCCCGTGGGCGACGAGTACATCGAAGACACGATCCCCCACCTCGAGATGTTGTGGAGTCCGTCATGAGCATGACCCACGCAGTCATCAACCAGGCCACGCCGCTGACTGACGCCAACCTGTTCGGGCTGAACCTGCCGCTGCAGGAAGCGCTGGCCTGGCACCACCCGGGCTACGATCGCGCGCGCTTCGACGCCCTTGGCGCCGAGGTGGGCCGAGCTGACATGCAACTGCACGCGCGGCTGGCCAACTTCCATTCGCCGGTGCTGCATGCACATGACCGCTTCGGCCACCGCATCGACCAGGTGGAGTTCCACCCGAGCTACCACGAGTTGATGCGCAGCGCACTGCGTCACCGGCTGCATGCCACGCCCTGGACCGAAGGCGCGGGCGGACACATCGAGCGTGCCGCGGCCTTCATGCTGTTCACCGAGCTGGAGCCGTCGGCGCTGTGCCCGGTGTCGATGAGCTACGCGGTGGCGCCGGCGCTGCGCGTGCAGCCGGCGCTGTTCAAGGACTGGCTTCCCAAGCTGGCGAACACGCAGTACGACGCGCGCTTCCTGCCCTTTGCGCAGAAGGCGTCAGTCACCATGGGCATGGGCATGACCGAAAAGCAGGGCGGCTCCGACGTGCGCGCCAACAGCACGCGCGCCGATTTCGAGGCCGACGACGGCTGGGGCCGGCGCTTTCGCCTGACCGGCCACAAATGGTTCATGTCGGCGCCGATGTGCGATGCCTTCCTGGTGCTGGCGCAGACGGCCGCCGGCTTGAGCTGCTTCTTCCTGCCGCGGCTGCTGCCCGACGGCAGCGTCAATGCACTGCGCATCCAGCGGCTGAAGCACAAGCTCGGCAACCATGCCAACGCCAGCTCCGAGGTGGAGTTCGAGGCCGCCACCGCCTGGCTGGTGGGTGAGGAGGGGCGTGGCGTGCCGCAGATCCTGGCCATGGGCACGATCACCCGGCTCGATTGCGCGCTGGGCACCGCCGGACTGATGCGCCAGGCGCTGTCGCTGGCGCTGCACCACACGGCGCAGCGCCAGGCCTTCGGCAAACGTCTGGTCGAGCAGCCGATGATGAAGAACGTGCTCGCCGATCTGGCGCTGGAAAGCGAGGCCGCGACCGCGTTGGCCATGCGCCTGGCGCGCGCGGTCGACCGCACCGAGAACGGGCACGACGCACATCAAGAGAAAAACGGGAATGACGGCCACGAGGCCCGATATGCGAAAAACGGCCACGAGGCCCGATATGCGAAAGACTGCCACGAGGCCCGATATGTGAATGACGGCCACGAGGCCGTCATGCGCCGGCTGCTCACGCCGATCGCCAAGTTCTGGGTCTGCAAGCGCGGCAGCCATTTCGCACAGGAGGCGATGGAATGCCTGGGCGGCAACGGCTACGTGGAGGAGCAGGGCGAGGGCGTGATGGCGCGCATTTACCGCGAGATGCCGCTCAATTCCATCTGGGAAGGGGCCGGCAACATCATGGCGCTGGACCTGCTGCGCGTGCTGCGATCCAAGGACGTGGCCGCGGCGCTGCAGCACGAGATCGAGCCGGCCCGCGGCGCCCACCCCGCCCTGGATCGCGCGGCCGAACGGGCGCTGGCCGGCATCGACACGCTGGCCGAAGAAGCGCAGGCGCGGCGCCTGGCGCGCGACATCGCGCTGTTGCTGCAGGCCGCGCTGCTGCAACGCCGCAGCGCGGCGGTGTTCTCGGCCTTCTGCGCGTCGCGGCTGGACGGTGCGGCCGATGTGTTCGGCCTGCTGCCAGCCGGTACCGACTTCGACGCGATCCTGCAGCGCGCCATGCCCTCCTTTCACTGAAAGCGCCTGATGAGCGAACTGATCCTGCACCACTATCCGATGTCGCCCTTTGCCGAGAAGGTGCGGCTGATGCTGGGCTTCAAGCAGCTGGCCTGGCGCTCGGTGCTGATCCCACCGGTGATGCCCAAGCCCGACGTGGTGGCGCTGACCGGTGGCTACCGCAAGACGCCGGTGCTGCAGATCGGCGCCGACATCTACTGCGACACCGCGCTGATCGCGCGCGTGCTGGAAGCGCGCCAACCCGACCCCACGCTGTACCCGGCCGCCGCGCCACTGGCCGTGCCGCTGGCACAGTGGGCCGACAGCACGTTGTTCGCGGCCGCCGTGAGCTGGGCCATGCAGCCGGCAGCGGTGGCCGCCATCCTGGGCGAGCAGCCGCCCGAGGTGCTGAAGGCCTTTGCCGCCGACCGCGCCGCGATGCGCGCCAACGCGCCGCGGCCCACGCTGACCGACGCCACGGCGCAGTTGAAGCAGCACCTGGCGGCCATCGCCGCGCAGTTGCAGCAGGGCGGGCCCTGGCTGTTCGGCGCGGCGCCGAGCATCGCCGACTTCTCGATCGGGCATGGCCTATGGTTCATCCGCCAGGCGCGGCCGGTGGCGCACCTGCTGCACGACTACCCGCCCCTTGGGCCCTGGCTCGACCGGCTGTTCGCCATCGGCCACCACGACTCCACCGCGATGAGCAGTACCCAGGCGCTGGCAGTGGCCGCCGCTGCCACCGCACGTGAGCCCACGGCCGTCGAACCGGGCCTCGGCTTCGAGGCCGGCCAGGCCGTCACCGTGGCCGCCACCGACTACGGCATCGACCCTGTGGCCGGCTCGCTGGTGGGCCTGAGCCAGCAGCAGTCGGTGCTGCGCCGCAGCGATGCGCGCGCCGGCACGGTGCATGTGCACTTCCCGCGTTTCGGTTTCCACATCAAGGCAGACAAGACATGAAGCAGTTCAAGGGCCGCACGGCCGTGATCACCGGCGCCGCATCCGGCTTCGGCCTCGAAACCTCGCGCATCGCTGCACGCGAAGGCATGAACGTGGTCATGGCCGACGTGCAGCCCGACGCGCTGGACCGGGCTGCCGCCGAAATCGGCGCCATCGGCGCGCCGGTGCTGGCCTACCGGCTGGACGTATCGAAGGCCGCCGAGGTGGAAGCACTGGGCGCAGCGACGCGGGCACGCTTTGGCGTGCCGAACTTCCTCTTCAACAACGCCGGCGTCGGCGCCGGTGGCCTGATCTGGGAGAACACGCTGCAGGACTGGGAGTGGGTGCTCGGCGTCAACCTGTGGGGCGTGGTGCATGGCGTGCGCGTGTTCACGCCGATGATGCTGGAGGCCGCGCGCCTGGACCCGGGCTTCGAGGGCCACATCGTCAACACCGCGTCGATGGCCGGGCTGCTGAACCCGCCGAACATGGGCGTGTACAACGTCAGCAAGCATGCGGTGGTGTCGCTCAGCGAAACCCTCTACCAGGACCTGCGGCTGGTGACCGAGCAGGTCACTGCCTCGGTGCTGTGCCCCTTCTTCGTCACGACCGGCATCACGCAAAGCCAGCGCAACCGGCCGGCCGAACTGGCTGCAGCCCAGCCGACCCGCAGCCAGCTGATAGGCCAGGCGATGAGCGACAAGGCGGTGGGCAGCGGCAAGGTGAGCGCGGCGATGGTGGCGCAGTTCGTCTTCGATGCGCTGCGCGAGCAGCGCTTCTACATCTACAGCCACCCGCAGGCGCTGGCTTCGGTGCGCACGCGCATGGAAGACGTGGTGCAGATACGCAACCCGACCGACCCCTTTGCGCACAAGCCCGAGATCGGCGCCGGACTGCGCGCCGCATTGCGCACGACCGAGTAGCGCACTTGGCACGCCACCGCGAATGACCGATACAGGCCGCGCGGTCGTGGTCGGTGGCGGGCCGGCCGGGCTGATGGCGGCCGAAGTGTTGGCCTCGGGTGGCGCGACGGTGCATCTGTACGACGGCATGCCCTCCGTGGGACGCAAGTTCCTGCTTGCCGGCAAGGGGGGGCTGAACCTGACGCATGCCGAAGCCTTCGAGCCCTTCGTCGCGCGCTATGGCGCGCGTGCCCCCGAAGTCGAGGTGCTGTTGCGCCAGTTCACGCCGCAGCAGCTGCGCGACTGGGCCGCGGCCTTGGGCGTGGACACCTTCGTCGGCAGCTCGGGCCGGGTCTTCCCGCGGGATTTGAAGGCTGCGCCGCTGTTGCGCGCCTGGCTGCACCGCCTGCGCGGCCGAGGCGTGAAGTTCCACATGCGACAGCGCTGGTCGGGCTGGGCCGCGCCGCTGGACAGCAGCGCGCCGCAGGGGCTGCATTTCGAATCGCCATGCGGCGCCAGCACGGCGCCCGCGGACGTGGTCCTGCTGGCGCTGGGCGGTGGCAGTTGGTCCCGACTCGGCTCCGACGGTGCCTGGGTGCCCCGCTTGCTGCAGCACGGCGTGGACGTTGCGCCATTGCGCGCTGCCAACTGCGGCTTCGAGGTCACCGGCCGCGCGCAAGGTGCGCCAGGCGGCTGGAGCGAGCACTTCTGCAGCCGCTTTGCCGGCCATGCGCTGAAGTCGGTGGCCATCGAGCTGCGCGATGTGCACGGCGAGGTCTGGCGCCAGCCGGGCGAGTTCGTGGTCAGTGCCTACGGTGTGGAGGGCAGCCTGGTGTATGCCGCCTCGGCCCGGCTGCGCGACGAGCTGCAGGCCACCGGTGGCGCCACGCTGTACCTGGACCTGCTGCCGGCGCGCAGCCGCGAATGGGTGGCCGCCGAGCTGGCGCATCCGCGCGCTTCGCGGTCGCTGTCCACGCACCTGAAGTCGCGCCTGGGTCTGGCCGGGGTCAAGGCCGGGCTGCTGCACGAGCTGTTGGACAAGGCCACGCTGGCCGATGCCGAGCGTTTGGCCGCGATGATCAAGGCCCTGCCGCTGTGCCTGCGTGCGCCACGGCCGATCGACGAGGCCATCAGCAGCGCCGGCGGCGTGCGCTTCGAAGCCATGGACGAGAGGCTGATGCTGAAGGCAATGCCCGGCGTGTTCTGCGCCGGCGAGATGCTGGACTGGGAAGCTCCCACCGGCGGCTACCTGCTCAGTGCCTGCTTCGCCAGCGGCCGCGTGGCGGGGCAGGGTGCGCTGGCCTGGCTGGCCCGGCGGGTCCCGGCTTGAAGCGTGGCGACAGCGATGCTGCTGGTGTTCGGGTCGATCAACCTGGACCAGTCGGTCACGCTGGGCCGACAAGGTGCGAACTTGCGCTGCCCGGCCATGCAGCGTGAATCACGACGCCAGCGAGGCCTGGCGCGTCATGTCGTGAGGGCCGTGGTTTCCTTGAACAGCGATTCGCGGAACTGAATCGAGCGCGGGCCGTCGCTGCCCATCGCCCACAGCGCCAGGGCCTTGGCCGACATGGGTTTGGCGAAGAGGAAACCCTGCACCTGGTCGCAGCCCAGGCGGCGCAGGATCTGGTACTGCGCGTCGGTTTCCACGCCTTCGGCCACGACCTTCATGTTCAGTGCCTGCGCCAGGTTGACCACGGCCTCGGCGATGGTGCGCGCCTCTTCGCTGTGTTCCAGGTCGAGCACGAAACTGCGGTCGATCTTCAGTTCGGTGGCCGGCAACTTGCGCAGGTAGGCCAGGCTGGAGTAGCCCGCACCGAAGTCGTCGATCGAAATGTGCACGCCCACCGCAGCAAGTTCGGTGAAGAAGCGCATCGTCGCCTCGGTGTCTTCCATGGCCACGGATTCGGTGATCTCGCAGGTCAGCAGGTCCGGGTTGATCTGGTGCCTGGCCAGGGCGGCGGCGATGTGGCCCGGCAATTCAGGTCGGCGCAGCTGGTGCACCGACAGGTTGACGGCCACGCGCATGCGCATGCCCTGGTCGCGCCACACCCTTGCCTGGCGGCAGGCCTCGTCGATGACCCAGGCGCCGAGCGAGTCGATCAGGCCGCTGCGTTCGGCCATGGGGATGAAGACGCTGGGGCTGATCATGCCGCGTTGGGGGTGATGCCAACGCATCAGGGCCTCGGCGGCGGTGACTTGCGCGCTGGGCGCATGGATCTTCGGCTGGTAGTACAGCTCGAGCTGCCCGCGCAACAGTGCCTGGCGCAGGTCGCGCAGCAGTTCGGCCTGCTCGCGGACCTCGTTCATCATGCGTGGGTCGAAGAACGAATAGGTGGCGCCGCCGGCGCTCTTGGAAGCGCGTGTCGCGATGGAGGCGTGCGTGATCAGCGACGACATCGCGCCGTGCTGCGGATACACCGCCAGCCCGATGGAGCAGGTGACGCCATGATCGCGGCCGTCGACCTGGCAGGGCTGCGCGATCGATTCCAGCAGGCTGGCCGCCAGCACCTTCGCCTGCGTTGCGGCATCTTCTCCGTCCAGCAGCATCAGGAACTCGTCGCCGCCGAGTCGCGCCACGCGATGCGGCGGACCCGCGGCACGCAGTCGCTTGGCAATGCACTTCAGCACCGCATCGCCGGCCTGGTGGCCGAAGTTGTCATTGACGTGCTTGAAGCCATCCAGCGCAATGTGCAGCAGCACCACCGATGCCTTGTGCGTATCGGCCAGCTGCAGGGCCTGCGCCAGCGTGCCTTCGAAGGTGCTGCGCGTGGGCAGCCGGGTCAGGCCGTCGCGGAAGGAATCGGCCTGCCGCTCGCCCCGCGCCGCGTCCAGCGAGCTGCGCAGGCGCAACTCGACCAGGCAGGCCAGCAGCAGCAGCAGCAGCACCTCGGCACCGCCCATCGATGCCACTGCGGCCATTTGGCCGGCGGCCACCAGGTTGGCGTCATCGACTGGCACGAGGCCTGCCATCCCGGTGGCCGCGAGGGTCAGCGACTGGCCGCTCAGCACCGCCAGGCCAGCGATCGAGGCTGCGGCCAGCTGGCGTGGGCGCGGGCGCAGGGACCGGGTGCCGTCCAGCGGCAGGAACGTGATCAATGCCACGAGAAAGCCCACCGCGCAGGCCAGCCAGGCGAACGCGAGGCGACCCAGGCTCCATTCGATGTGCGGCTTCAGGCCGAGGGACATCAGCAGGCCGACCTGGGCTGCCAGTGCCGCTGCCGCCAGGACGGCGGCGGCGGGGATGACCTGCGGCCAACCCGGGGCGGGCGTCAGGCACAGGTTCAGCCCGGCCAGGCATAGCCCGAGCGCGGCAAGTGCCGCCGCGATGGCCATGCCGGGATGAAAGCCCGCGCCATGGGACGCGAGCGCAGCGCACAGGGCCAGCACCTGCGAGCACCAGATGCCACAGCAAAGGGCGACGGACGTCGCCATCAACCAGGCGTTGCGCTGCGCGGTGTCGCGATGGCGCGCGCGGTGGCTGAGCTCGAAGCCGACGTAGGCCGCGCTCACGACCATCAGCACGCCCAGCCAAGGTGGCAGCAGGCTTGGGTTCATCTTCTTGCGCTGGTCTCGCGAAGGGGACGGCAAGGCCCGAAGCGTCGGCTGGGACGTGAGCGGTCAGTGGCGGTCGCAGGACGGGGCACCATCACGACGCTATCGGCAGGTGCAATGTGGCGCTTGAGCGAAACCGGCACGGCGCGACCGGCGTAATGTCATGCAGGGGGGCATGAAGGGCCGCTGCGCGCACGGCAAACGCCTTTCAAACGCCTTTGCCGCGCCTCGTTACCGGGCCACGCAGTGGGTCACGCCATAAGCCACGCCACGGGCCATGGCACACTGCGCGACTTCTTTCACGGCCCGCAGCGGCCCGCAGAAACTTGGACCCGATCCTGTTGCAGATTTCCACCGAGCTGGGCGCACGCCCGGCGCAGGTGAAGAGTGCTGTCGAATTGCTTGACGGCGGGGCCAGCGTGCCCTTCATCGCGCGCTACCGCAAGGAGGCTACCGACGGCCTGGACGACTCCCAGCTGCGCGAGCTGGAACTGCGCCTGGGCTATCTGCGCGAGCTGCAGGAACGTCGTGTGGCAGTGCTGAAGAGCATCGGCGAGCAGGGCAAGCTGACGCCCGGGCTGCGCGCCGCCATCGACGCCGCCGCCACCAAGCAGGTGCTCGAGGACCTGTACCTGCCCTTCAAGCCCAAGCGCCGCAGCAAGGGGCTGGTCGCCCGCGAGGCCGGCATCGAGCCGCTGGCCGACCGGCTGTTTGCCGACCCGGCGCTGGACCCGACGATCGAGGCCGCGGACTTCGTGAATGTCGACGGCGGCTTCGCCGACCCGGCGGCGGTGCTGGACGGCGTGCGCGACATCCTGTGCGAACGCTGGGCCGAGGATGCCGGGCTGGTCGGCCGGCTGCGTGACTGGCTCTGGGCCGAAGGTCGCCTGCGCGCCCGGCTGATGCCGGGCAAGGACGAGAGCGCGCACGAGGTGGCCAAGTTCAGTGACTACTTCGACTTCGACGAGGCGATTCGCAGCGTGCCGTCGCATCGCGCACTGGCCGTGTTCCGCGCGCGGACGCTGGATATCCTCCAGGCGCGGCTGGCGCCGCCCGATGAAGTCGAGGCCAGCACACCCGCGCCGGGTGTGTCGGCCGCCGAAGGCCGCATCGCGCAGCACCTGGGCTGGCGCCATGCCGGCCGTGCCGCCGACGACCTGCTGCGCCGCTGCATCGCCTGGACCTGGAAGGTCAAGTTGAGCCTGAGCCTGGAGCGCGACCTGTTCGGCCGCCTGCGCGAGGAGGCGGAAAGTGTGGCCATCAAGGTCTTCGCCGATAACCTGCGCGATCTGCTGCTGGCCGCGCCGGCCGGCCGCCGCGCGGTGATGGGGCTGGACCCGGGCATACGCACCGGTGTCAAGGTGGCGGTGGTCAGCGACACCGGCAAGGTGCTCGACACCCACACCGTCTACCCGCACGAACCGCGGCGCGACTGGGAAGGCGCGCTGCACACGCTGGCGCGGCTGGTGTCTGCGCATGGCGTCAAGCTGGTGGCCATCGGCAACGGCACCGCCAGCCGCGAGACCGATGCGCTGGCGGCCGAGCTGATGCAGCGCGTTTCGAAGCTGGCGCCAGACATGACGCTGCAGAAGGTGGTGGTCAGCGAGGCCGGAGCGTCGGTGTATTCGGCCAGCGAGTTCGCCAGCAAGGAGCTGCCCGCGCTGGACGTCAGCCTGCGCGGCGCGGTCAGCATCGCGCGCCGCTTGCAGGACCCGCTGGCCGAGCTCGTGAAGATCGACCCCAAGAGCATCGGCGTCGGCCAGTACCAGCACGACGTCAACCAGAGCGGTCTCGCGCGCACGCTCGACGCCGTGGTCGAAGACTGCGTGAACGCGGTCGGCGTGGACTTGAACACCGCGTCGGCGCCGCTGCTGTCGCGCGTGTCCGGTCTGTCGGGCACCGTGGCGGCGAGCATCGTGCGCTGGCGGGACACGCACGGCGCGTTTCGCAATCGGCAGCAGTTGCTCGACGTGGCCGGGCTCGGCCCACGCACCTTCGAGCAGGCCGCAGGCTTCCTGCGCATTCGTGGCGGCGACAACCCTCTCGACCTGACCGGTGTGCACCCCGAGACCTACCCGCTGGTCGAACGGATGCTCGCCGCGGCCGCGCGGCCGGCGAGCGAGCTGATCGGCCGTGCCGACGTGCTGCGTACGCTGAAGCCCGAAGCCTTCGCCGACGAACGCTTCGGCGCCATCACGGTCAAGGACATCCTCGTCGAGCTGGAGAAACCCGGCCGCGACCCGCGCCCCGACTTCGTGGTGGCGCGCTTCAACGACTGCGTGACCGACCTGAAGGACTTGCAGCCGGGCATGGTGCTCGAAGGCACGGTCAGCAACGTCGCGCAGTTCGGCGCCTTCGTCGACCTCGGCGTGCACCAGGACGGGCTCGTCCACGTCAGCCAGCTCGCCAACAAATTCGTGACCGACGCGCGCGAGGTGGTCAAGACCGGCCAGGTCGTGAAGGTGCGCGTGCTCGAGGTCGACCTCGCGCGCAAGCGCATCTCGCTGACGATGAAGCTGGATGCGCCCGTGCAGCCGAAGGGCGCGGCGCGGGCCGACAACAGCTACCGTCCCCCGGGGCGGGGCGAACGGCCTACTGTGCCGCAAGCGGCGGCCCAAGGTGCGCTGGCCGCGGCGTTCGCCAAGCTGAAGTCGAAGACCTGAACCGGGTTTGCTTTCAGCGGCTTGGCTGATGGTGGCGGTGAGGCGGCGGCCACGTTGAGGCTTTGACGCTGCGGGCGCCTTGAACCCTTCGCCGGGCCGGCAGGCCTGAGAGCTTGTCATTGAGTACCGGTCGGCACAGGGTGGCCACACTGTTTGCCATGCATTCGCTGATCGAAACCCACCGCGCTGAGTTGCTGGCCCTGGCACGCAGGCGCGGCGTCACAGGTGTTCGGGTCTTTGGTTCGATGAGTCGTAGCGACGGCAGCGACGACAGCGACGTTGATCTGCTGGTGACTCTGGCGCCAGGGACCAGTGCCCTCGCCTTGGGTGGCCTGTTGCTGGATGCGCAGGAATTGCTGGGTCGCCGTGTAGACGTCGTCACCGAAGCGAGCTTGCACCCTGCGCTGCGCGAGCGCGTGTTGGCAGGCGCCGTGCCGCTGTGAATCCGGGCCCCGAGGCGGACCGGATGCTGCTCGCACATGCGCGACTGCCTGGACCGGATCCTCGAATACAGCAACGCCGAACGCTCCCGCTTCGACGCTTCGCGTTTGGTGCAAGACGCAGTGATCCGCAATCTGCAGACCTTGGCCGAGTCGAGCCAGCGCTTGTCGAGCGAGATCAAGGGCACCGAGCCGCAGATCCCATGGCGCGAACTCGCCGGATTTCGCAACGTGATCGTCCATGGCTACCTGGGCGTTGACC
>DASQFA010000686.1:0-2119 GCA_035633375.1 Rubrivivax sp. | reverse complement strand
TTCTACGGGCTCTGGCCGAACCCCGTGCCGGAGCCGTTGGCCAGCGCCGTGGTGCCTTGCCAGCTGACAGAGCAGTGGTTGTACGAGCGTGGCCCGGGCAACCTGGTCGCCACGGTGACCTTGCGTTCGGGCAAGGTCCGGTCCATCACCTACGGGCGCACGCCCGAGTAGCGAAGTTCAGTTCGGCAACATGACGAGCGCGCGGCAGAACTGCTCACTGCGAACCGGCCGGCCGGCCGGCCGCTCGTACATGACTTTCGACGTCAGCAAAGGGGCATCGATTTCGCATTGCACAGCACCTGCCATCGACCCACAGCTGTCGGTGGGGCCGTCGGAATTTCAGCCACAGAGCTGACATCGCGGACCACATTCCAATCTGCGTCGTCGACAGCTACGCAGTTCGTCCGGCAGCGATGGCGCGCGTCAGGGCATCGGTGGTGCGGGCGATATCGGCCTCCAACTGGCTGCGCGCCGACACCAGCGGCACCGCACGCCGCCACGCGACAGCAACGCTTCGGCCGGATGTTGCCTGCGCCACAGGTCGGCCAGTTTCTCGAACAGCGTGTAGTCGCGCTCGGCCAGGACGTCGATGTCCCTGAACCCTCGCTCCTTGGCCTCTTTGCTCAGCCACTTCTCCTGCGCGGCGGAATCGTCGTCCAGTCTGTCCACGGCCAACGTGGTCGCGCCACACGGCACTTCAGCAGCGCGGCGGCGAGCGAAGTGCCGACGCGCAGCGCCGCGCGCAGTGCGACGCAGGCCAGAGCCCCAGCTACTCGATCGTTGTATCGGCGCGCAGCAACAGATCCTGCGGCAAGCGCAAGCCCAGCGCCGCGGCGGTCTTCAGGTTGACCGTCAGCTGGAAGTGGGTTGGCCGCTCGACCGGCAGGGTCGCCGGGCTGACGCCGTTGGCGACCTTGACCACATGCGCGGCGCTGAGCTTGAAGTTGTCGCGGTCGTCCATGCCGTAGCTGAGCAGGCCGCCGGCGTCGGCATACAGGCGCGGCCCGCTGATCGAAGGCAGGCCGAGCCGGATCGCCGCGGCCGCAATGCGCTCGCGGTACTCGATCATCGTCGGGTCGTCCCCGAACACCAGCAGCGCGCGCGCGTCGGCGCTGGCCAAACCATCGAGCGCCGCCTGCAGCGCGGCCGGGCCGCCCGACGCGATGCGAACGAGCTTCAAGTTCAGTGCCTCGGCGCCGCTCTGCGCGCTCGCCCATTGCAACTCGTGCGCCGGATCCTGGCCGTTCATCAGCACCGCAATTCGTGCGCCGGCACGCTGCGGCGGCGGCAGCAACGCGCGCAGTAGCTCGAGCCGCTTGGGCAGCAGATCAAGCGACATCGACGAGCGACCGGTAATGTTGCCGCCCGGCCGCGCAAAGCTCTGCACCAGGCCGGTGATTACCGGGTCGCTGATCGACCCCATCACCACCGGCGTGGCGCCCGCCGCGCTCGCGGCGGCCCGGGTCGTTCCGGTGCAACTGGTGACGATCGCATCGACCTGCGCCGCCGCCAGTTCGGCCGCCGAGCCCCGGATTCGCGCGCCGTCGAGCCCGCCGTAGCGGCGCAGCAGCGTCAGGTTGCGGCCTTCGACATAACCTCGCTCGCGCAGGCCGTCGACAAGCGCGTCCTCAATCGTGGACCATTGCTCGCGCGACCCCGATAGCAGCACACCGACGCGAATCGGCTTGGCACTCGACTGCGCGACGGAGATCGTGGCCAGGGCAGGCCACGTGAACAGACAAGCCAGCAACTGGCGACGCCGACGAAGCTCATTGCCCACGGCAAGCTTTCCAGAGTTCGAACGCAGGTCGAAGCCGAGTTTGCGCCTGAGCACTGGGGTTTGCAAGCGCAACGCCGGCGCTGGGCGAACCACACCCTGCGTGGGGTTTAGGGATTGGCTGAAGAAGTGGCCGAATTGACGAGCAGCCGCGTGGCGCATCTCGCGATGTGCGATTGGGACATCAATCTCGACCCTTTTGGGTTTTCGAGGCGCGCGGGGCGCGTCTAGCGGGCTTTTCGGCCCGCGTCGCTCGTTCATGGACGCACCTGTGCCAACAATCGTCCTCGACCAACGCAAATGTTGGCCAGCTCAAGGGCGGTGAACGCGCGCGTGGCGTTC
>DASQFA010000685.1:0-5991 GCA_035633375.1 Rubrivivax sp. | reverse complement strand
TGGAACACCTGCGTCTGCCCAGCAGCCTGGCCGACCCCTTCAAGCGCCTGGTGGACAGCGGCCTGCGCCTGAACCAGCTGCGCAGCGAGGCCGCGCTGCACGACTTCCTGATCGACGAAGTCACCGAACTCAGCGGCGCCGAGCGCGTGCTGCTGGTGCTGCAAGGCGCGGGCACGCGGCGGATCGCCGGCTCGCTGCTGCCCGCGGGCGAGGACGCCGCGGCGCTGCTGCAGGCGGTGACGCCGTGGCTGGACGAAGCGGCATCCATGCAAGAGCCGCGCCTGCGCCACGGCCCCGAGGGCGCGGCGCCGGAAGACCAGCGCTCATGCCTGGTGGCGCCGCTGGTAGCCCAGGGCGAGCTGCTGGGCCATGTCTATGCCGACATCGAAGGCGCCTTCGGTCGCTTCGTTGAGACCGACCGCGACCTGCTGGCCATGCTGGCGGGGCAGGCGGCGGTGGCGCTGGCCAACCTGCGCTTTGCCACGGGGCTGGAAGCGCAGGTCGACGAGCGAACCACCGAAGCTCGTGCGGCACAAGAGCAGGCCGAGCAGCGTGCCGGCGAACTGGCCGTCATCAACAGTGTGCAGCTGGGGATGGCCGCCCGCCTCGACTTTCAGGCCATCGTCGATCTGGTGGGCGACAAGCTGCGCGAGGTGTTCGACACGGGCGACATCGGCATTCGCATCCTCGACGGCAGCCGCAGTCAGATGCTGGCGCCGTACTTCTACTCGCGCGGCGTGCGCCATGACGCGCCGGCCATGCCGGTTGCCAAGCTTCGGCCGGGGGGCCCAGTCGACCGTGTCATGCACGGCGAGACGCTGGTGGCGCACAACCGGGCCGAACAGGCGGCGCTGGGGGTGCGGCCGGTGCCGGGCATCGAGCAGAGCCGTTCGTTCGTGACCGTGCCGATCAAGGCCGGCGAGGACGTGCTGGGCGGCATGACCCTGGAGCACATGGACAGGGACAACGCCTTCGGCCCGTCCGAGGTCCACCTGCTGCAAACCGTGGCCTCGAGCATGGGCGTGGCCATGGAGAACGCCCGCTTGTTCAACGCCACGCAGGAGGCGCTGGCGCGGCAGACCGCCACTGCGGAGATCCTGCACGGCATCAGCAACTCGCCCACGGACGCGGCGCCGGTCTTTGATGCAGTCGCCGAACGAGCGCGCCTGTTGTGTGGCGCGCTGGTGGGCTTCACGTCCCTGGCCGATGGCGATGTGCTGCACTTGGTGGGCTTTCGTGGCGTCTCCTCGGAGGGCGAAGCCGCGATGCGCGCCGTGTTTCCGGTGAAGAAGGGCGCGGGCAGTATCAATGGCCGATGCTTCCAGGCCGCCGCTCCGGTGCAGATCGCCGATGTGGGGCTCGCGCCGGGATACCAGCTGAATCACGTCGCAAAAGTGGTCGGCTACCGCAGTGCGCTGGCAGTGCCGGTCCTGGAAGGTGGCCAGGTCATCGGCACCATCGGCGTGCTGCGCGAACAGGCCGGCGAATTCCCGGCGCCCATGGTGTCGCTGCTGCAGACCTTTGCCGACCAGGCGGCCATCGCCATCCGCAATGCGCGGCTGTTCAACGAGACGCAGGAGGCACTGGCGCACCAGACCGCCAGCGCCAACATCCTGAGCGTCATCAACGGCTCGCCCACCGACGTGGCTCCGGTGTTCGACGTGATTGCACGACATGCGGGCGTGTTGTGCGGGGCCCGCATGGTGACGACGGCGCGTTTCGATGGCGAACTGCTGCACCTGGTGGGCTTCTATGGCACCTCGCCGCAGGCCGAAGCGGCCATGCGGGCGGCATTTCCGCTCAAGCCGGGCGGCGGCTCCATCAACGCGCTGGCATTGGCGGCGGGATCTCCGGCACAGATTCCTGACGTTCTTCTCGATCCCAACTATCGGCTCCGTGACGTGGCGGTTCTGGCGGGTTACCGCAGCCTGCTGGCAGTGCCGATGCTCCGCAACGGCCAGCCGATCGGCGTCATCGGTGTGGGCCGCGACGAACCCGGTGCGTTTCCGCAGCGGACGATCGCGCTCTTGCAGTCGTTCGCAGACCAGGCCGTCATTGCGATCCAGAACACGACGCTGTTCAACGAGACGCAGGAGGCACTGGCGCACCAGACCGCCAGCGCCGACATCCTGCGCGTCATCAGCAGCTCGCCCACCGACGTGCAGCCGGTGTTCGAGGCCATCGTCGGCAGCGGGCGGCGGCTGCTGAATTGCGCGCTCGCGACGGTTCTGCGCACCGACGGAAAGACCTTCCAGCAGGTGGCGATGGAAAGAGGCGATGGCTCGGGCATGAGCTCGGTGGGACGGCGGCGTCCGGTCGACCCGGGTCACGACTTCCCCTCGCAGGTGATCGTGAGCAAGACCGCGCAGCACCTGCCGGACTGGTCGGCGATCGAGTTGCCCGCTCACGAGGCCGAGGTCTTCGCGCAGATCGGCTGCCGCGCTTCATTGATGCTGCCTTTGCTGCGCGCTGGCGCCTGCATTGGCGTGCTCGCACTGTTGCGTGTCGAGGCCGGTCCGTTCAGCGAGCAGGAGATGGCGCTGGCCCGATCCTTCTGCGACCACGCCGTGATCGCCATCGAGAACGCGCGGCTGTTCAACGAGACGCAGGAAGCGCTGTCCCACCAGACCGCCAGCGCCGACATCCTGCGCGTCATCAGCAGCTCGCCCACCGACGTGCAGCCGGTGTTCGAGGCCATCGTCGGCACAGCCGTCAAACACCTGGGCTGCGACCTGGCGCTGGTGCAGACGGTCAGCGGTGACACCTACTCGCCCAAGGCCATGGCCACCCCGGCCGGGCTGTTGCCGGTGCCGGGCGCGCAGGTGATACCGGTGGACCCGGATGCCAACTTCCCGTCGCGCGCGATCGTTGCGAAGACCATGCTGCACGTGAGCGACTGGTCGGCGGTGGAACTCCCGCCGCACGAGCAGCTGCGGCACGAACAGCTGGGCCTGAACTCGGCGCTGTACCTGCCGCTGCTGCGCGGCGACGACTGCGTCGGTGTGCTAGTGCTGGGCAGCAGAAAGGCCAACGCCTTCCATCACAAGGCCATCACGCTGGCCGAGTCGTTCCGCGACCAGGCGTTGATCGCCATCGAGAACACGCGGCTGTTCAACGAGACGCAGGAGGCGCTGGAGCGGCAGACGGCCACCGCCGACATCCTTCGCATCATCAGCGGCACGCCCACCGACGTGACGCCGGTGTTCGACGCGATTGCCGAGCGGGCGCGCGTGCTGTGCGGCGGGGATATCGGCGCCACGACCCGCCTCGAAGGCGACATGTTGCATCTGGTGGGCTACCACGGCACGTCACCTCAGGCCGAAGCCATCATGCGTGAGTCGTTCCCGCGCAAGCTGGACCTCAGCAACAGCAGCAGCGGCAGGTGCATCCAGAGCAAGGCGCCGGTGAAGATCGCCGACATCCTGCTCGATCCGGCCTACCAACTCACCCGGGTCCAGTATCGGAGCCTGCTGGCCGTGCCGATGCTGCAGGGCGGCGAGGCGATCGGCGCGATCGTCGTCACCCGGCTCGAGGCCGGCGAGATCCCCGACAAGTGGGTCGGCCTGCTGCAGGCCTTTGCCGACCAGGCGGTGATCGCGATCCAGAACGTGCGGCTGTTCAACGAGACGCAGGAGGCGCTGGAGCGCCAGACCGCGACGGCCGAGATCCTGGCCGTGATCAGTGAATCACCCACCGACGTGCAGCCGGTGTTCCAGGCCATCGCCGAGCGCGCCCGCACGCTGTGCCGGGCCGACGTGGGCGCGACCACGCGGCTGGACGGCGATGTGGTGCACCTGGCCGGCGTGCGCGCCCTGTCCACGCAGGCCGAGGACGCGATGCGCGCCGGCTTTCCGATGGCCCTGGATGCAGCGCCGCCGAACATCCGCCGCGCGATCGTCGAGCAGCAGCCGATCCAGATCGCCGACGTGCACACCGAACCGGGCTATCCCAGTGCCGAGGTGGCGCAACGATCGGGCTTCCGCAGCATCCTGTCGGTGCCGCTGCTGCTCAAGGGCCACTCCATCGGAACCATCGGCGTGGCAAGGCGCGAGCCGGGGCGCTTTGCCGACAGCGCGGTGACTCTGCTGCAGACCTTCTCGCGCCAGGCGGTGATCGCCATCGAGAACGCGCGGCTGTTCCGCGAGACGCAGGAGGCGCTGGAGCACCAGACGGCGACGAGTGAGGTGCTGAACGTCATTGCCGCGTCGGTGGACGACGCCCAACCGGTGTTCGACAAGATCATCGACAGCGCCGCGCAGTTGTTCCCGAACGCCCTGGCGCTGATGATCTTGCAGGTGGATGCACAGGACATGTTGCATGTGGCCGGCATCCGCTTCGTGGGTGATGCGTCGGGGCCGTTCTCGCCGGAAGCGGCCCGGCAGCGCGAGAGGGCCATCGCACAGGCCTTTCCGTCGCCGCTGGCGGGCACCGCGACCGAGCTGGCCATCCGCACCGGGCTCGCCGACATTCCCGACATGCAGAACGCGACCGAAGTGCCTGGACTGCAGCGCTTCGCGAAGATCATCGGCTTCAACTTCGCCGCGCTGTTCGCACCCCTGATGTGGGAAGGCAAGGGCATCGGATCGATTGCCATGCTGAGCTCAAGACTCGGCCCCTTCGGCGACAGGGAGCGTGCGCTGATCAAGACCTTCGCCGACCAGGCGGTGATCGCCATCCAGAACGCGCGGCTGTTCCGCGAGACCAACGAGGCGCTGGAACGGCAGACAGCTACGGCCGAGATCCTGAAGGTCATCGCCAGCTCGCCGTCGGACGTGCAGCCGGTGTTCGACGCCATTGCGCGCAGTTCCAACCAGCTTCTGGGCGGCTGGTCGACGATGGTCGCGCGCATTCATGACGATGCGCTGCACCTGGTGGCCTTCACCTCTACCACGCCCGAGGGCGACGCGGCGCTGCGGCGCTCGTTCCCGATCGCGCTGGAGACCTTTCCGGTGGGTGCGGCCATCCGCCGCGGCGAGACGGTGCCCATCGTCGACACCGAGTGCGTCGATGAGGGTCTGCAACTGGTGCGCGAGCTGGCCCGCGCACGCGGCTACCGCAGCATGCTGTTCTGCCCGCTGGTGCGCGAGGGTCAGTCCGTGGGCATGATCAGCGTGACCCGGCGCGAGACGGGGCCCTTTGCGCCGCACCAGGTGGCGTTGCTGCAGACCTTTGCCGACCAGGCGGTGATCGCCATCGAGAACGTGCGCCTGTTCAACGAGACGAAGGAGGCGCTGGAGCAGCAGCAGGCTTCGGCCGACGTGCTTAGCGTCATCAGCAGTTCGGTGGCCGACACCGCGCCGGTGTTCGAGCGCATCCTGGACAGCTGCGAGCGCCTTTTCGTCACCGACCAGGTGGCCATCTGCATGGTGCACGTAGACGCACAGGTGCACGCGCGCGCGGTGCGCGGCGCGGCCATCCAGACCATGATGTCGGTGCTGCCCCAGCCCATCGACCAGACGGCGACCGGCCGCGCATTCCGCCAGCGTGGCGCGGTCCACATTGCCGATGCGGCCGGCGAGCCCAACCTGCCGCAGACGATCCGCGACGCGGTAGCGCGGCTGGGCAACTATTCCTGCGTGTTCGCGCCCATGCTGTGGGAGCAGCAGGGCATCGGCTCCATCTGCGTGATGCGGCAGCCGCCCGTGGCCTTCACCGCCAAGGAGATCGCGCTGCTCGCCACCTTCGCCGACCAGGCGGTGATCGCGATCCAGAACGCGCGGCTGTTCAACGAAACGAAGGAGGCGTTGGAACAACAGACCGCCAGCGCCGAGGTGCTGACGGTGATTGGCAGCTCGGTGTCTGATGCGGCGCCGGTGTTCGAGCGCATCCTCGACAGCGGGCGGCGCATCCTGAACACCAACTACGTCAACATCGGCCTGATAGGTGACGATGGCTTGGTGCACGTGGACGTGAACCGCGCTGCGCAGTTTCCCGGCGACCCGATGTACCCGAAGGTCGTCGCGTGGCTGCACGCCACCTACCCGGCGCCTG
>DASQFA010000684.1:0-7956 GCA_035633375.1 Rubrivivax sp. | reverse complement strand
TCTTGCAGGCCGGCCCAGCAATCGGCATAGCCCGCATCGCGCGCGCCCTCGCGCTGCGCCCATTCGGTGAGGTGGAAGCGCCAGCGGCTCTCGAACATGAAAGCCAGCGTGTGATCGAGCTTGTGCGGCTGCAAGGCCGCTGACGACGCGCGCTCGAAGGCTTGCGCATCCGGCCCGTGCGGCACCATGCAGTTGTGCAGCGACGCCCCGCCGGGCTTGAAGCCTTCGGGCTTGGCGTCGTACTGGCCATGCACCAGGCCCATGAACTCGCTCATCAGGTTGCGGTGGAACCACGGCGGGCGGAAGGTGTCCTCGGCCACCAGCCAGCGCGGCGGGAAGATGACGAAATCGCAGTTCGCCGTGCCCGGGGTGTCGCTGGGCGAGGTGAGCACGGTGAAGATGCTCGGGTCCGGGTGGTCGAAGCTGATCGAACCTAATGCGTTGAAGTGGCGCGTGTCGTAGCGCAACGGCGCCAGGGTGCCATGCCAGGCCACCACGTCGAAGGGCGAATGCGCCTGCGCCGCGGCCCACAGCGTGCCGCCATGGCGTTTGATCATCTGGTACGGGCTATCGCCGCTTTCGAAGGCCGCCACCGGTGCCTGGAAGTCGCGTGCATTCGCCAGCCCATTCGAGCCGATCGGCCCCAGCTCCGGCAGGCGGAAGGGCGCACCGTAGTTCTCGCACACATAGGCGATCGAGGGCGCGTCGACATCCACCTTGAAGGCCAGGCCGCGCGGCAGCAGCAGCACCTCGCCGGGGCCGGCGTCGAGCACGCCCAGCTCGGTGGTGACATGCAGCCGCCCTTGCTGCGGCACGATCAGCATCTCGCCGTCGGCATTGACCAGCGCGCGCCGGCCCATCGGCCGGTTCATCAGCACCAGGTGCGCGGCCATGCCGCTTTGCGCATCGGCATCGCCGTTGACGAGCATCGTGCGCAGGCCGTCGACGAAGTCCAGCGCTTCGTCGGGCACGGCCAGCGCATGCCAGCGCATCGGGTTCGGCGGCGCGGCCACGCCATCCCTCGCGCCGGTCTTCCACCAGGGTTGCGGCAACGGCTCGTAGCGGCCAGTCACCACCGACGGGCGGCGCCGGTACATCCAGCTGCGCCGGTTCTCGGCGCGCGGCGCAGTGAAGGCACTGCCCGACAACAACTCGGCATACAGCCCGTGCGCCACGCGTTGCGGGCTGTTGCGGCCCACCGGCAACGCGCCGGCCACGGCTTCCGACGCAAAGTGATTGCCGAACCCGCCCTGGTAGTTCAGCTCGTCCATGAAGCCATTATTCAACGGCGGTGGAATGCGCCAGCGTGTTGGCACGCGCCAGGGCAATGGCCTCGCGCAGCACCTCGCGCTCGCCCACGTGGTTGGCCAGGATCAGCACCAGCTTGGTGGTCAGCATGTCGGCCTGCTCGTCGCTGAGCTCGCGCTGGCTTTCGATCAGCTCCTGGTAGAAGCCGTCGGGATCGGGGATGTTGGGGTTGCGATTCAACGGCATGGCGTGCGGCTTTCTCAATGGGCAGCGATGCAGCGGCGCAGCGCGGCAAGCACCTTGGCCGCGTCGAAGGCGCGCCAGCGCGCGGCCACATGGTGGTCGGGGCGGATCATGTAGACCGTGCCCGGATCGGCGTCGTAGCGCTTCGCGAGCAGGCCTTGCACGTCTTCGATGTCGCCGCCGACCGTGAGCACGCGCGCCGTGATGTGCCCATCGCCGACATTCTCCAGCGAGGGGCTGTCGCCGAAGACCAGCAACGTGAAGCCGCCGGCCGGGCCGTGCAGCTCATGCAGCACGCTCAGCAACCAGCCCGGCTTGCCGCCGTGGCGCACCGGCGCGTCGGCACAGTTGGTGCCCGGCTTCATGCTGCCGGCGAAAGCATCCTCGTCGGAGGTGTTGAGCGAGGAACGCAGGTAGGGCGTGGGCGTGGACAACCGGCCGCTGTTGACCAGCGGCCGCGCGAAATTCTCCGTTTCGGCCAGCTCCAGCACCGCATTGCGATAGCGCAGGCTGGCGCGGCTCTTCGGCGTGATGAAGTCGGTGGAGCGGGTCGAGTTGCGCAGGTTGTCATCGGCCGCGAAGGCGCGCTCCTCGTGATAGCTGTCGATCAACGACTCAGGCGCCGCGCCGTCCAGCACCAGCTTGAGCTTCCAGGCCAGGTTGTCGACGTCCTGCACGCCGGTGTTGGCGCCCCGCGCACCGAAAGGCGAGACCTGGTGCGCCGCATCGCCGGCGAAGAGCACGCGGCCATAGCGGAACCGGTCGATGCGGCGGCAGGCGAACTGGTACACCGACACCCATTCCAGCTCGAACTTCGCGTCCGGCCCGAGCATGGCGCGGATGCGCGGGACCACACGCTCGGGCTGCTTCTCGGCCTCGGGATCGGCATCCCAGCCGAGCTGGAAGTCGATGCGCCACACGTTCTCGCTCTGCTTGTGCAGCAGCACGCTCTGGCCGCGGTGGAAGGGCGGGTCGAACCAGAACCAGCGCTCGACGGGGAAGTCGGCGTTCATCACCACGTCGGCGATGAGGAAACGGTCATGGAAGAACTGTCCGGAAAAGCCGCCGCCGACCATGGCCCGCGTGTCGCTGTGGGCGCCGTCGCAGGCCAGCACCCAATCGGCCAGCACGTCGAAGCGGCCGTCGGGGGTTTGCAGCGTCAGCCGCGCGTGGTCGTCGAACTGTTGCAGCGCCACCAGCTTGTGCTTCCAGCGCAAGTCGATCAGCGGGTGCTTCTCGCAGGCCGCGACCAGGTTCTCCTCCAGGTAGTACTGCTGCAGGTTGATCATCGCCGGCATCTTGTGGCCGGCTTCGGGCAGCAGGTCGAAGCGGTAGACCAGGCCGTCGCGCAGGAAGACCTTGCCGACCTGCCAGCTCACGCCCTTGGCGACCACCGGCTCGGCCACGCCGAGCCGGTCCCAGATCTCCAGCGGCCGCTTGGCGTAGCACACCGCGCGCGAGCCGATGCTGACGGTGTTGTTGTCGTCGAGCAGCAGCACCGGGATGCCGCGCTGCGCGCAGTCGAGCGCCGCGGTCAGGCCGATCGGGCCGGCACCGACGATGACCAGCGGCTGGCGCAGCAGCCGGCCTTCGCGCTGCTCGGCGCTTTGCCTGTACTCGAACTCGGGGTAGGAGTAGGTCTTTTGCATGACGGCCTAGCCGAGTTCGGCTGCATGCATCCAGTGCGCGTGCTTCGGCGCACGCTTGGTCGTCGACCACTCTTCGAGCATGGCCCACTTCACGTCGTCGAGGCGACGGTACATGTCGGGCGTGCCGGTGTCGCAGGCCAGCTCGAGGCGGTGGCCGTTGGGGTCGAAGAAATAAATCGACTTGAAGATGGTGTGGTCGGTGATACCGACCACCGCGATGCCGGCGGCCTCGAGCCGCGCCTTGGTGTCGACCAGCTCCTGCACGCTGCCCACCTTGAAGGCGATGTGCTGCACCCAGTCGGGCGTGTTCGTGTCGCGGCCCATCGGCGGCGAATTGGGCAGCTCGAAGAAGGCCAGCACGTTGCCGTTGCCGGCATCCATGAACAGGTGCATGTAAGGGTCGGGCTCGTGGGTCGACGGCACCTGGTCCTCGGCGATGGCGAGCACGAAGTCCATGCCCAGGTGCCGGCGGTACCACTCCACGGTTTCCTTGGCGTCGCGGCAGCGGTAGGCGACGTGGTGGATGCGTTCGATCTTCATGTTCAGTTCTCCAGCGCTTTCCACATCTCGATGTCGCGCTCGGCGGTCCAGATGCGCGGGTCGGGGTATTGCGTGGCCTCGTCGTAGGCCCGCGTCACGTCGAAGGGCATGCAGTGGTTGAAGATGACCCATTGGCCGTACTTCGGCTGCAGCTTGTCTACAGCGTCCTTGTACACAGTGCGCAAGTCCTTGCCCGCCGCCGCGCCGGACTTGACGCTGGCATACAGCTCGCTGACGAAGGCGCGTGTGCCTTCCAGGCCACGCGCCACGTCGGCCTCGCCTTGCAGTGCCGCGCCGCGGCCCGGCACCAGCGAGCGCGGCTTGAGTGCGGCAATGTTGTCCAGCGTCTTCGGCCAGTCCTGGAAGTACGCATCGCCGGCATAGGGCGTGGCATCGAATTCCACCAGGTCGCCGCTGAACAGCACCTTGTCCTGGGGCAGCCAGACCACGGTGTCGCCCTTGGTGTGCCCACGGCCGAGCTGCATGAGCTGCACTTCCAGCTTGCCCAGCCACAGCGTCATCTTGCCGGTGAACGTGAGGGTCGGCCAGGTCATGCCGGGCGGCACCGATTCGACGTTGCGGAACAGCCTCGGGAAACGGCCGATCTCGCTGGCCTTGTCCTGTTCGCCGCGCTCATTGATCAGCTCGCGCGTGTCCTGGCTGGCGATGATGTGCTCGGGCTCGTAGGCCGCCGCACCCAGCACGCGCACCGCGTGATAGTGGCTCAGCACCACGTACTTGATCGGCTTGTCGGTGACTTCGCGGATGCGACGGATCACGTCCTGCGCCATCGCCGGCGTGGCCTGGGTGTCGATGACCATGACTGACGTGTCGCCGATGACGATGCCGCTGTTCGGGTCGCCCTCGGCCGTGTAGGCATAGGCGTGGTCGGACAGCCTGGTGAAGCTGACGGTCTTTTCTTCCAGGTCGGCTTGGCTGGCGAAGGCTTTGCTCATGCACGCTCCAAGTTCGTTTCAGGCAAATGAGTTCGCTTCAGTGGAACCCCGGGCTTGATTCTATGCAAGCAGTTCGTTATTGTCTAATTCGTTCGTTTCCGTAGAAACCCGGAGTTGCATGCCCACCCCGCGCAAGACTGCCGTACCCGCCACCCCCGCCCCGCGGCTGCAGCGCGGCATCCAGAGCGTGGAGGTCGGCGGCCAGCTATTGCGTGCGCTGGCGCACCAGGGCCGGCCGATGGCGCTGAAGGACCTGGCGCGCGAGGCCGGCATGGCGGCGGCCAAGGCGCACCCCTACCTGGTGAGCTTCGGCAAGCTCGGGCTGATCGAGCAGGACGCACAGTCCGGCCGCTACGGCCTGGGGCCGCTGGCCATGCAACTGGGACTGATCAGCCTGCAGCAGTACGACCCGGTGCGCCTGGCCACGCCGCTGATCGGCGAGTTGGCACGCACGCTCGGCCACACCGTCGGCGTGGCGGTGTGGGGCAACCGCGGGCCGACCATGGTGCGCATCGAGGAGGCCCCGTCCGCCGTGCATGTGAACATGCGCCACGGCACGGTGATGAGCCTGCGCGGCACCGCCTCGGGGCTGCTGTTCTGCGCCTACCTGCCGCGCGAGGTGGTGCGCGCGGCGCTGGCCGCCGAAGACGCAGGCGCCAAGGGCGCAGCGCGGCTCGATGCCGGCCTGCAGGCCCGGCTGGCCGAGGTGCGCGCGCAGCGTTTGAGCCAGGCGGTGGACGCCTCGGTCAAGGGCATCAGCGCGATGGCTGCGCCGGTGTTCGACCTCGGCAACCACATCGTCATGAGCCTGACCGCGATCGGCCCGAGCGCGATCTTCGACGCTCGCTTCGACGGCAGCGTGGCGCGCGTGCTGCGACACAGCGCGACGGAGCTGTCGCGTCAGCTCGGTGCAGCCGCAGGCTGAGAGCCAGAGCCGAGGTCGGGCCGGAGGCTGGCTGATTTTCGAGCGTGGCCGAGCGGCGCGCCCGAGGGTGCCGGATCAAGCCTGAGGCTCTTCGCTCGGGCCGATGCGGTGCACCAGGACCTTGTCCACACGCTTGCCGTCCAGGTCCACCACCTCGAAGCGCCAGCCCTCCCAATCGACACTGTCGGTGGTGTTCGGCAAGCGGCCCAGCAGCAGCATGACCATGCCGGCCAGCGTGTTGTAGCGCCCGCGGTCTTCTTCGGGCACCTCCTTGATGTCGAGCCGGTCCTTCAGCTCGGGAATGGGGATCAGCCCGTCGACGAGCCAGCTGCCATCGGCGCGCTGCACCGCCCAGGCCTCCTCGCCGGACGACACGCCGAACTCGCCGGTGATGGCTTCGAGCAGGTCACGTTCGGTGATCACGCCCTGCACCGCGCCGTATTCGTCGACCACGAACACCATGTCGGCGCTGGATTGGCGGAAATGCTCCAGCAGCTCCATGCCCGACAGCGTCTCGGGCACGAACACCGGTGCCTTCAGGTGCTCGTTCAGGTCGGGCTTCAGGCCCTGCGCCAGCGGCGGCAGCAAGGTGTGCGCCGCGACCACGCCGATGACTTCGTCCAGGCTGCCACGGCACACCGGGTAGCGCGAGCGCCCCGCTTGCATCATGCGTTCGAGCATCTGCTCGATCGGCGCGCCGGCATCGAGCCAGACGATATCCGCGCGCGGGATCATCATCGAGCCGATCTGCCGGTCGTCCAGGCGGAACACGTTGCGCACCATCTGGTGCTCCTGCGCCTCGATCACGCCGGCATCGAGCCCCTCTTCCAGGCTGGCGGCGATCTCCTCTTCAGTGACGCTGCGCGACGGGCCGCCGCGGATGCCCAACAGCCGCAACACCGCCTCGGTGGTGGCGCCGAGCAGCCACACGAAAGGCCGCGTCGCCGTGGACAGCCAGTTCATCGGCTGTGCCACCAGCCGTGCCACGGTCTCGGGGAACATCTGGCCCACGCGCTTGGGCACCAGTTCGCCGAAGATGATGGTCAGGAAGGTGATGCTGGCCACCACCAGTGCGGTGGCCGTGAGCGCGGCCGCCCTGGGCCGGATGGGCAGCAGTTGCTGCAACCATTCGGAAAGCGGCTCGGAGAAGGCGTTCTCGCCGACGATGCCATTCAGCACGCCGATCGAGGTGATGCCGATCTGCACGGTGGACAGCCACTTGGTGGGGTGCTCGTGCAGGTCCATCGCCGCCTTGGCGCCGGGCTCCTCGCTTTCCACCATCACCTGCAGGCGCGCCTTGCGGCTGGCGGTGAGCGCCATCTCGGACATGGCAAACGCGGCGTTCAGCAGGATCAGGAAAGTCAGAAGCGCAACGTCCATGCACGGCCGCGGGCGGGCGGCGATCCGGGAAGAGGGCCGCAGCGTAGCAGAATCAGTCCATGGATTACCTCGTGGGCGACCTGCAAGGCTGCTGCGATGCCTTCGAGCGGCTGCTCGCCGAGATCGGCTTCTCGCCGTCACGCGACCACCTGGTGGTGGTGGGCGACCTGGTGAACCGCGGCCCCGATTCGCTGGGCACGCTGAAGCGGCTGCACGGCCTGGGCGACGCCGCCACCTGCCTGCTCGGCAACCACGACCTGCACCTGCTGGCCGTGGCGTACGGCGTTCGCAAAGCGCGCAGGGACGACACGCTGGACGACATCCTGGGCTCGAAAAGGCGCGAGGCCTGGCTCGACTGGGTGCGGCAGCGCCGCATGGCGGTGATGCACCAGGGGTGGCTGGTGGTGCATGCCGGCGTGGTGCCGCAGTGGGACGCGCCGACCACGCTGGCGCTGGCCGGCGAGATTGAAGCGATCTTGCGCAGCGCGGAGCTGCCGGCGCTGCTGCAGCAGATGTACGGCAACGAGCCGGCGCAGTGGAGCGACACGCTGCGCGGCACCGAGCGCTGGCGCTTCATCATCAACGTGCTCACGCGCATCCGCTTTTGCACGCCCGAAGGCCGGCTCGACCTGAAGAGCAAGGAAGGTGCCGACGCGGCGCCGCCGGGCTGCCAGCCCTGGTTCGACATCGCCGCGCGGCGCACACGCGGCGTGCCGATGGCATTTGGCCACTGGTCCACGCTGGGCCACATCGACCGGCCCGAGCTGCTGGCGCTGGACACCGGCTGCGTGTGGGGCGGCGCGCTCAGCGCGGTGCGCATCGACGGCGGCCGGCGCGAATGGGTGCAGGTGGCGTGCGAGCAGGCCCAGGTGCCGGGGTGATCGGACGGGTGCGTGCGTGGCAGGCCGCCTAGAATCCGGCGCTTGCTGGAAGCGTGGCAGAGTGGTCGATTGCACCGGTCTTGAAAACCGGCGACCCGCAAGGGTCCGTGAGTTCGAATCTCACCGCTTCCGCC
>DASQFA010000683.1:0-3358 GCA_035633375.1 Rubrivivax sp. | reverse complement strand
GCGCAGTCACAGGCCTTGTGGCACCTGCGCGAATCGATTCCGCTGGCGCAAGGCCAGGAGGGTGCGAACATCAAGCACGACATCGCGCTGCCGGTGTCGGCCATTGCCACCTTCGTGGCGCGCACCGATGCCGCGCTGGCGATGGCCTTTCCCGGCATGCGGCTGGTGGATTTTGGCCATCTGGGCGACGGCAACCTGCACTACAACGTGCAGGCGCCCGAGCACCTGAGCGCGCAGGAATTCGTGGACCGGCACGAGCATGCGGTCAACACCCTGGTGTACGACGCGGTGTGCGCGCTGGGCGGCTCGATCTCGGCCGAGCATGGCGTCGGCGCGCTCAAGCGTGACGAACTGGCGCAGCGCAAATCGCCGGTGGCACTGCAGCTGATGCGCGCCATCAAGCAGGCGCTGGACCCGCAGGGCCGGCTGAACCCAGGGCGTGTACTTTAAGAGCCTGTCGGATCCACCGACGCAGCGCGCTGCGCCAGCAAGTGCGCGCGCCGCAAGCGCGGCATGCGCAGAGCCGCGCTACTGCACCGGGCCTTTCAGGGCCGCGGGCAGCGCCAGCGACATGATCTCGATGCCTTCATCGAGCAGTGCGCGGCGCTCGCCGGCGGTGGCCTGGCCGCGGATGCCGCGTGCCTTCGCTTCGCCATAGTGGATGCGCCGCGCCTCTTCGGGGAACTGGTCGCCGACATCGACGGTGCTGTCCAGCACCTTGCGCACGGCATGCATCCACTGCGACTGCAACTGCAGCGGCTGTTGCGGCGCCGAGGCTGGCGCCGGCAAGGGCGCCGGCACGGGCGCCGACACGTCGGGCTCACGCTGGCCCGACAGGTTCAGGCGTGGCGCACTCGGCATGCGCCCGATGATGCGGTCGGCGCACAGCGGGCACTCGATCAGGCCGCGGCCGTTCTGTTCCATGTATTCGTCGTCGGAAGCGAACCAGCCTTCGAAGCCGTGGCCGTTGGCACAACGCAGGTTCAGCACTTTCATCGCTTCATTATCCCTGCGGCGGCCGAGTCCGCGGCCACCCAATCCAATGCCCACAGGCCGGCACGCCACTTCTGCAGCCAGAGCAGCCCGATCAGTGTTTTCACGTCGCTGATCTCGCCGGCCGCGGCAAGGCGCTCGAAATCGGCTTCGGTCAACAGGCACAGCTCGATGAACTCGCCCGCGTCCAGGCGCTGCATGCCCGCGCTCAGGCCGCGCGCGAACCAGATCTCGATGCCTTCGGTGGAATAGGCGGCGGCGTTGTGCACCACGCCGGCACAGGCCCACTCGCTCGCGAAGTAGCCGGTTTCCTCGAGCAACTCACGCTGCGCGCAGGCCAGCGTCGATTCGCCCGGGTCGATCTTGCCGGCCGGGATCTCCAGCAGCACCTTGCCCACCGGATAGCGGAACTGGCGCTCCAGCACCAGCCGGCCGTCGTCGAGCAACGGCACGATAGCCACCGCGCCGGGGTGCACCACGTACTCGCGCGTGGCCGCGGCGCCGTCGGGCAGGCGCACGTCGTCGCGGCGCAGTTCGAGGAAGTTGCCCTTGGCAAGCACCTGGCCACCGACAGGGTGCTCGCGCAGGTGCCGATCAGTCATGCGCTGGCTTCGGCCACGGCAGGCAGGGCATCGCCACGGCTCAACTGGCGAGTGCCTTGACGATGGCGTCGCGGCACATGTTCATCAGTCCGCCGGGCAGCAGGCCGAAGATCAGTACCGCCGCGCCGTTGATGGCGAGCAGCGCGCTGACACCGCGGCTGCGCAACGGGCTCTCGGTGCGCTGCGGCGCATCGAAGTACATGACCTTGACCACGCGAATGTAGTAATAGGCGCCGATCAGCGACAGCAGCACCGCCACCACCGCCAGCCACAGATAGCCCGGCAGGTTGGTGGACACCAGCGCCTGCAGGATCGACAGCTTGGCGTAGAAGCCCACCAGCGGCGGCAGGCCGGCCAGCGAGAACATGAACACCGTCATCACGCCGGCCACCCAGGGGCTGCGTTGCGCCAGGCCGGCGAAATCGGCGATCTCCTCGCTCTCGAAGCCGTGCGAGGACAGGTACAGGATCAACCCGAAGGTGCCCAGCGTGGTGAGCACATAGGTGACCACATAGAACATCGCCGAGCTGTAGGCATTGCCGGCGGAGAAGGTGTTGCCGCTGACCACGCCGGCGCTCATGCCCAGCAGCACGAAGCCCATCTGCGCGATGGTGGAATAGGCGAGCATGCGTTTCAGGTTGGTCTGCGCGATGGCGGCGAAGTTGCCGACCACCAGCGAGGCCACGGCAAGCACGATGAACATCTGCTGCCAGTCCACCGCCAGGCCGGACATGCCCTCGACCAGCAGCCGGATGGTGATGGCGAAGGCCGCCAGCTTGGGCGCCCCGCCGATGAGCAGCGTGACCGCGGTGGGCGCGCCCTGGTAGACATCGGGCACCCACATGTGGAAAGGCACCGCACCCAGCTTGAAGGCCAGCCCGGCGACGACGAAGACCACGCCGAAGGTCAGCACTTCCTTGTTGATGCGGCCGGTGCCGATGGCCTTGAAGACCTCGGAATGGTCGAGCGAGCCGGTGGCGCCATACATCATCGACAGGCCATAGAGAAGGAAGCCGCTGGCCAGCGCGCCGAGCACGAAGTACTTCATCGCCGCCTCGGTGGCCACCGCATGGTCGCGGCGCAGCGCCGTCAGCGCATACAGCGACAGGCTCATCAGTTCCAGGCCGAGGTAGACGACGAGGAAGTTGTTCGCCGAAACCATCACCGAGATGCCCAGGTAGACGAACAGCGACAGCGTGAAGAACTCGCCCTTGAGCATGTCGCGCGAGGCCAGATAGGGCTGTGCATAGGCCATGCTGACCATCATCGCCACGGCCGCGAAGAAGGCCAGCAGATGGCCCAGCGGATCGGTCACGACCATGGCCTGCATGCCGTACATGGTGAGGCCGCTGTCGAAATAGCCCAGGTGCATCAGCCCGACCGCGGCCAACGTGGCCTGTGTCAGCCAGAAGGTGGGCCGGCGCTGTGGGTCGGTGACCCACAGGTCGACCAGCGTGATGATGCAGGCCATCAACAGCAGCAGCATCTCGGGATAGACCACGAGCCAGTTCATCGGGTTCACGGGGCTGGGGCTCATCGGGCGCGCTCTTCTAGTTGATCTTGGAGACGGCCACGTGCTTGAGCAGTTCGCTCACCGACACATGCATCACATCGGTAAAGGGCTTCGGGTACACGCCCATCCACAGCACCGCTGCGGCCAGCAGCGAAAGCATCAGGAACTCGCGGTTGTTGATATCGGTCAGCGCCTTCACATGCTCGTTGGCCACGGCGCCGAAGTACACGCGCTTGACCATCCACAGCGT
>DASQFA010000682.1:0-2025 GCA_035633375.1 Rubrivivax sp. | reverse complement strand
CATTCGCGAGTTCGGCTTCACCGGGCCGCTCTACGCGCTGGGCGACGACCCGCTCTACCGGGCGCCGATGGTTCGAATCGGCGCCACCAAAGTGTTCACGCCTTCCCACGTGCTCGGCGCTGCCCTGGCCTCGCGCGCCAGTGCGCGCATCAGCCCGCCGGCTGAAGGCATGCATCTGCTGGGCACCATGGCGGGAATGGCAGAGTTCCGTGTGCGGGCGGGCAGCCCGCTGGACGGCAAGCGGCTTGGCGATCTGCATCTTCGCGAAAGGCATGGCGTGTCCGTCATCGGGCAATGGCGCGGGGGCGTGTTCACCACGACGAAGGGGCCGGACACGCGCGTGGAGGCGGGTGCAATTCTGGTCGCCGTGGGCGCCCACGCCAATCTCGAGAAGGCCGAGCGCATGGCCGTGCCGCTGCGTCGAACCGGCCCGATCGTGGTGGCCGGTTACGGTGCCGTGGGGCAGAAGGTCATCGAAATGCTGCACGACGCAGGTGAAGCCTGTGTCGTCATCGACCGCACCCGCGCACCGGGCGTCCATGTGGTGGGCAACGTGCTCGAGCAGGCGACGCTCGATGCGGCCGAGGTTCGCACGGCCAGCGCGGTGATCCTGGCGTTGAGCGACGACAGCGAATCGGTCTTCGCCACCGCGGCGGTGCGCGACTATGCGCCCGAGGTGCCGCTGATCGTGCGGGTGCTGCGATCGCCCAACACGCCGCGGCTTTACCGTGCTGGAGCCGACTTCGCCATTTCGGTGGGGCAGGTCGCCGGGCAGATTCTTGCCGATCACCTGCTCGACGAGCAGGTTCTCAGCGTCGAGAACCGGATCAAGTTCAGCCGCCTGAGCGCCGGCACGCTGGCCGGTGCGCACCCCTGGCGCAGCCCGGCGCTCGACGGCACGGGGGCCAAGGTCATTGCCGTCGAGCGGGGGCAGGATGTGCTGGTCGAGTTCGGCGACGACTTCGCGGTGCGACCCGACGACGCCCTCTTCGTCTGCGGGTCGACCAACAGCCTGGAGCGCTACCAGCGGCAGTTCCAGGCAAAGAGCGCTCCCGAACTGCGCAGCTGACCCTTACCGCGCTGGCGCGGGCCCTGCACCGCCCGGCAGGCGCTCAGATCTCGACCAGCGTGCCCAGTTCGACCACGCGTTCGGCGGGAATGCGGAAGTAGTCGGTGGCGCTCTGGGCGTTGCGCAGCATCCAGATGAAGTACATCTCGCGCCACACCGACATGGGTGGCGCCAGCTTGGGAACGACGACTTCCCGGCTGAGGAAGAACGATGTCCGATTGAGGTCGAACGCGAGCCCCTTGGCGCCGCAGGCCACCAGCGCCCTGGGCAGGTCGGGCTGCTCCATGAACCCGTAGCGAACGAACACCCGGTAGAAGCCCTTGCCCAGATCGTCAATCGCGACCCGGTCCGTCTCATCGACGTACGGCACCTCCGCGGTCTGGACCGTGGTGAGCACGTTGCGCGCGTGCAATACCTCGTTGTGCTTGAGGTTGTGCAACAGCGCCGACGGCACGCCCTCGGGCCGGGCGGTCAGGTACACGGCAGTGCCGCCAACGCGCTGCGGCGGCTGCAATTCGATGGACCGGATGAACTGGCTGATGGGCAAGGTCAGGTTGCCCATCTCCTGGAACAGAAGCTTGCGGCCGCGCCGCCAGGTGGTCAGCGTGGTGAAGGAAACGATCGCGATGACGACCGGGAACCAGCCGCCTTGCAGCAGCTTGATGGCATTGGCGGAGAAGAAGGCGATATCCACCAGCAGCAGGCCACCGAGCAGGGGGGCGGCCAGCCAGGGGCTCCAGCGCCAGGCGAGGATCGCCACGAACGACACCAGGATCGTGTCGATCATCATCGTGCCCGTGACCGCAATGCCGTACGCCGCGGCCAGATTGCTGGAGGACTGGAAACCGAAGACCAGCGCCATAACGGCGATATAGAGCGTCCAGTTGGTGAACGGAACGTAGATCTGCCCGGCTTCGGTGTCGGAGGTGTGGACGATCCTCATGCGCGGCAGATAG
>DASQFA010000681.1:0-2369 GCA_035633375.1 Rubrivivax sp. | reverse complement strand
CTGGTCGGCGCCTTCGGCACGGCTGTTTTCGACGTCATCGAGCAAACACCCGCGCGTTTGCGCGAGATCGATGGCATCGGCGACAAGCGGGCCAGGAAGATCACGTCCGGCTGGGCCGACCAGAAGGTCATCCGCGACATCATGGTGTTCCTGCACGCCCACGGGGTATCCACCTCGCGTGCGGTGAGGATCTTCAAGACCTATGGCCCCGAAGCCATCGCCGTGGTGCAGGAGAACCCGTACTGCGTATTTCAGCGATCGTGGACGCCTGTTTCAGTCTGATCGTGGACGGTGAAACGGCGTTGTCGAGGGCCCGCCGGGGAGGCGCGCAAGCACTGGGGTTGAATGTAGCTCAATCGTCCACGATCAGCCTGAAACGGTGTGCCTGCAAGGGCGTGTCGGGGTTGGTTTTGGGCTTGGATTGATTGTCAGATTTGAGGCCCCTGCCAGGCCGCCGGAGGCGCCCCGACCGGGCATGTATTCATGTCCGGTCCTGACCTTCGAGGTTGATGTCGTAACGCGTGACGATGGTGTTCATGACGCGCCTTGCGGAGCTGCGAGCCGCCGAGTGCATCGAGCTGGCCGTCTCATCGCCGAGCAAGGCCAGGTCGCGGCCGAGCAGCACCAGCAACGTTACGCGTGAGGCGTGGGCTTCGTCGCCGATGGCTTGCGTCACGGCGCGCTTGCTGCGCTGGCGATACGCCTGCTGACGCTGTGCCGCGGGGGTGGCCTGCGTGGCCGGGGCAGGCTGGCCTGGCGTGCCCTGGGGCGCGGTGGCTGCATGCGGCGGGTTCTCGGTCCTGCACGTGCGGGCTGTGGGGGGTGATTTTGTGGAGCGCATCGGTCGTCGAGCTTGGTTGGTGGATTGGGGTTTCGTCACGCGTTACGTTCGTCACGCGTGACGTTGGGCGGTGCGGCGCCCTCGGTGTCGCGCATCGACTTGCTGGCCTTGAGCTCGATCTTGTGACTCGAATGCACGACGCGGTCGAGGATCGCGTCGGCCAGCGTCGGGTCGTTGAGGTAGGTGTGCCAGGCCTTCACCGGCAACTGGCTGGTGATCAAGGTCGAGCGCGTGCCGATGCGGTCGTCCAGCAGCTCCAGCAAGTCGTTGCGTTCGCTCGCACCCATCGGTGAGATCGCGAAGTCGTCGATGACCAGCAGATCGAGCTTGGCCAATGCGGCAAGCCGCCGGGCGAAGCTGCCGTCGCCGTGGGCGACCTGCAGTTCGTCGAACAGCCGGGCCGCTCGCACGTACAGCACCGAGAAGCCGCTGCGCGCGGCCTGATGCGCCAGGGCACAACCCAGCCACGTCTTGCCGCTGCCGGTGGCACCCGTGATCAGCAAGTTGCGCGCGTGGCGCAGCCAGTCGCCGCCGGCCAGCGTGGCGATGAGGCCGCGGTCCAGCGCGCGGCTGGCGCGCCAGTTGATGTCCTCGATACAGGCCGCGCTGACCTTGAGCTTGGCCGCCTTGAGCAGCCGCTGTACGCGCCGGTCGTCGCGCCAGGCGACCTCGCGCTGCACCAGCAGCGTCAGCCGCTCGTCGAAGCTCAGGCCCGCAGCGGCTGTGCTGGTGGCTTGTTCCTCGATGGCGCAGACCATGCCGTCCAGGCGCAGGCTGCGCAGTTGGTCCAGGGTGTGTTCATTCAACATCGGTCGATCTCCTTCGGTGGTGGGTGGGTCGGTGGTAGGTCAGTGGTAGTAGTCGGGCCCGCGCACGTTGTCGTGCTCGATGGCGGGGCTGTCAGCGGCGGAGAACAGCGAAGGCTGGCGGTCCAGGCCGCACTTGAGGATGTTGGTCACACTCCTCAGGTTCGGCGCGCGGATGGCCATGGCGCGCGTGCAGGCGGCCTCCAGCCGCTGGGCCGAGTAGCGGCGCACCAGGGCCAGCAGGCCCAGGCAGGCGCGGTAGCCCTGCTCCGGGTGCGGGCGGTGCTCGAGCTGCCAGGTCACCACCGCGGCAGTGCTCACGCCGATGCGCTGACCCCAGGCGATGAGCTTGGCCGGCGTCCAGTCCAGGTGGGCGCGGTGCGACGCCGGCATGTGCTCGGGCGTCGTGGTGAAGCCGCCGCGCACGTTGCTCAAGGGGTGGCCGGCCACGCGCTGGTTCGACGCGAAGCACTCCAGCAGTTGGCCGGTGACGCGCACGTCGATCTTGGCGCCGACGAGCCGGTGCGGCACGTGTAGTAGTGGGCCTCGAACTCGACGTGGTAGTCGATGTTGACCTTGGCGCTCTTCCAGCGGCCAATGGCGTAGGCTTCAGCCGGCAGCGGCCGCAGCGCCGGGGCGTCGAGCGAGTCGAAGGCGCTGCGCCGGCAGCCGGGCAGCTTCTTGAAGGGTCGGTTGTTGAGATCGACGAGAAGCTCGGCGAT
>DASQFA010000680.1:0-2264 GCA_035633375.1 Rubrivivax sp. | reverse complement strand
GGCGCTGCTGCGGGTGGCGCCACCGAGCTTTCTGGCCGCGACCACTTTCGAGTTCAGCCAGAAGCAGAAGCTCGACGAGGCCGCGCTCAAGGCGCAGCTCACGCTGGCCGGCTACCAACATGTGAGTCAGGTGGTGTCGCCTGGCGAGTACGCGGTGCGCGGCGGGCTGATCGACCTGTTCCCGATGGGCTCGCCGGTGCCCTACCGGGTGGACCTGTTCGGTGACGAGGTGGATTCGATCCGCACCTTCGACCCCGACACGCAACGCAGCCTGTACCCGGTGCCCGAGGTGCGCCTGCTGCCGGGGCGCGAGTTCCCGATGGACGAGCCGGCGCGCAACGCCTTCCGCGCGCGCTGGCGCGAGAAGATCGAAGGCGACCCGAGCCGATCGCGCATCTACAAGGACATCGGCGCCGGGCTGGCCACCGCCGGCATCGAGTACTACCTGCCGCTGTTCTTCGAGCACACGGCGACGATCTTCGACTACCTGGGTGGCGGCACTGCCGGGCCGCCCCACGGCAACGCGCTGTCCTCGGGGGACGCTGACCGCGATGCGGGCACCCAGGGGCCCTTGCCTGCCGCGCTGGTGCTGCACGGCGACGTGGACGACGCGTTGCAGCACTTCTGGGCCGACACGCGCGAGCGCCACCGCTTTCTGCAGCATGACCCGGAGCGGCCGATCCTGCCGCCCGAGGACCTGTTCCTGCGCAGCGAGGATTTCTTCGCCCGCGCCAACCTGCATGCCACGTTGGTGTTGCGCGGCAGCGGCGAGGTCGATTGGGCGCGGCCGCTGCCCGACATCAGTGTCGATCGCGGCGCTACCGAGCCGCTGGCCGCGCTGGAAAGGCACATCGACGGCACGCCGCACCGCGTGCTGCTGGTGGCCGAAAGCGAAGGCCGGCGCGAGAGCCTGCTCGAGCTGCTGCGCGACCACCGCATCGACGTGCCCAGCGTGGCCACGCTGGCCGAATTCGAGGCCGGCGACGAGAAGGTGGCGATTGCCGCGGCGCCGCTGGCCGCGGGCTTCTTCTGGTTCGAACCCGAAGGAACTTCGAGCGACGGCCGCGCCGTCGCGGGCATTGCCATCCAGTTCATCACCGAGACCGAGCTCTTCGCCACCACGCCGCAGGCGAGGCGGCGCCGCAAGCAGGAGCAGACGAGCAACGTCGATGCGCTGATCAAGGACCTGTCGGAGCTGAAGATCGGCGATCCGGTGGTGCATGCCCAGCACGGCATCGGCCGCTACCAGGGGCTGAAGCACATCGACCTGGGTGAGGGCGAAGGCGGCGCGAGTGAGTTCCTGCACCTGGAGTACGCCGACAAGGCCACGCTCTACGTGCCGGTGGCACAGCTGCACCTGATCAGCCGCTACACCGGCGTCAGCGCCGAAGAAGCGCCGCTGCACCGGCTGGGTTCCGGCCAGTGGGACAAGGCCCGCCGCAAGGCCGCCGAGCAGGTGCGCGACACTGCCGCCGAGCCGCTGAACCTGTATGCGCGGCGCGCCGCGCGCGAGGGCATGTCGCACCCGTTCTCGGGCCACGACTACGAGGCCTTTGCCGCCAGCTTCGGCTTCGAGGAAACCGCCGACCAGCGCGCCGCGATCCATGCGGTGATCCAGGACATGATCAGCCCGAAGCCGATGGATCGGCTGGTGTGCGGCGACGTCGGCTTCGGCAAGACCGAGGTCGCGCTGCGCGCGGCTTTCGTCGCGGTGCACGGCGGCAAGCAGGTGGCGATCCTGGCGCCCACCACGCTGCTGGCCGAGCAGCACTACCAGACACTGGTGGACCGCTTCGGCAAGTGGCCGGTGAAGGTGGCCGAGCTGTCACGCTTCCGCTCGGCCAAGGAAGTGGCGGTGGCGCTGCAGGGCATCGAGGACGGCACGATCGACATCGTCGTCGGCACGCACAAGCTGCTCAGCCAGACGGTGAAGTTCAAGCGCCTGGGCCTGCTGATCATCGACGAGGAGCACCGCTTCGGCGTGCGCCACAAGGAGGCGATGAAGGCCCTGCGCGCCGAAGTGGACGTGCTCACGCTCACCGCCACGCCGATCCCGCGCACGCTGGGCATGGCGCTGGAAGGCTTGCGCGACCTGAGCGTCATCGCCACCGCGCCGCAGCGCAGGCTGGCCATCAAGACCTTCGTGCGCACTGAAGGCAGCAGCGTCATCCGCGAGGCGGTGCTGCGCGAACTCAAGCGCGGCGGCCAGGTGTACTTCCTGCACAACGAGGTCGAGACCATCCAGAACCGCGCCCAGCAGCTGG
>DASQFA010000679.1:0-4233 GCA_035633375.1 Rubrivivax sp. | reverse complement strand
CAGGTCATCGTCTTCGACGAGCGCGGCATCGGCAACGGCCGGCAACTGCCAGCCGGGCCTCTGCGCCAAGCGATGCGGCGCCATGTGCCGGTGAACACGCACGTGCTCTACAACGCGGCCGCCGCCAGCACCGCGTGGCCGGGGGCCACGGCGCGGCGTGCGCTGGCCGGCGCGGTGCTGCTGCAGGACTGGTGGCGTGGCGCCGCCGCCAGCCTGCAGGCACTGCATGCGCTGCGTGGACGACCGTTGCTCGCCGCCGCCGGCATGGCCGCACCGCAGCGCTTCTTCGACATGTTGCGCGTCGAAGGGCTGCACGTCGACACCCTGCCCCTGCCCGATCATTTCGCCTTCGATCGGCTGCCCTGGCCGGCGCAGGCCAGCGACGTGCTGGTGACCGAGAAGGATGCGGTGAAGCTGCCCCATGAGCCCGGCGCCGGCACGCGCATCTGGGTGGTGGCGCTAGACTTCCAGCTGCCCGAAGACTTCATCGCAGCCGTGCTGCACAACCTGCGCCTGGCGCACCGCCCATGACGATTGATCACCGCCTGCTCGATCTGCTGGTCTGCCCGCTATGCAAGGGCCCGCTGCAAGCGCATCGCGACAGCGAAGGCCGGCTCATCGAATTGCAGTGTCCGGCCGATCGCCTGGGCTTCCCGATCCGCGACGGCATTCCGGTGATGCTCGAACACGAGGCTCGCAACCTGGATGCCCACGGCGGCGAAGCTGCCGGCCCGGCGTGATGGGCTTTTCGGTGCTCATTCCGGCCCGGCTGGCATCGACGCGGCTGCCGGGCAAGCCGCTGGCCGATATCGGCGGCGTGCCGATGGTGGTGCGCGTGGCACGGCGCGCGGCGCAAGCCGGGCCTGCGCAGGTGGTGGTGGCGGCGGACGACACGCGCATCGTCGAGGCCTGTGCCGCGTTTGGCGTGCAGGCCGTGCTGACACGCGGCGACCACGCCAGCGGCAGCGACCGGCTGGCCGAGGCCTGCGTGCTGCTGGGCCTGGACGGCCCGCAGGTGGTGGTCAACGTGCAGGGCGACGAGCCGATGATCGAGCCGCAGCTGATCCGCCAGTGCGCCGAACTGCTGCAACAGCGTGACGACTGCGTCATGAGCACGGCCGCGCACCCCATCGATGCATTGCAGGACTACCTCGACCCGAACATCGTCAAGGTGGTGCTCGACGCACGCGGCCACGCGATGTACTTCAGCCGCGCGCCGATCCCCTGGCAGCGCGACGGCGGCATCGGCAGCCAGCCGGCGCTGCCGCATCCGCCGGCGCTGCGCCACGTCGGCCTGTACGCCTATCGCGCCGGCTTCCTGCGCGGCTTTGCGACGCTGGCGCCCGCGGCGATCGAAGGCATCGAGGCGCTGGAGCAGTTGCGCGTGCTCTGGCATGGGCAGCGCATCGCGGTGTGCGTCAGCCAGGCCTCAGCCGGCCTGGGCGTGGACACCCCCGAAGACCTGGAGCGTGTGCGCGCGCTGTTGGGCTGATACCGAGCGCAGTGCCGCCCCCTGAGCCCGCCCGGCCGCCCGAAGGGCGAAACCCGCAGTGCGCAGCACGAAGGTACACCAGTGACCGCAGGGCTGCGGCAGGCGCTCAGCGGCGCGCAGGCTTGGGGCCCGCACCCATCTTGCCGTGATAATCTTTACGCATCGACAGGCCCGAACCCGCGGCCGCGTTCTCCGATTGATCAGCAGCCGCTCGAGGCGAAGGCAAACAACACCATGAGACTCATTCTTCTGGGCCCACCCGGGGCCGGCAAGGGCACGCAGGCCACGCAGATCTGCCACAAGTACGGCATCCCGCAGATTTCCACCGGCGACATGCTGCGCGCCGCCGTCAAGGCCGGCACCGCCATGGGCCTGGCGGCGAAGAAGGTCATGGACGCCGGCGGCCTGGTCAGCGACGACATCATCATCGGCCTGGTAAAGGAACGCATCGCGCAGAGCGACTGCGCCAAGGGCTTCCTGTTCGACGGCTTCCCGCGCACCATTCCGCAGGCCGAGGCGATGAAGGCCGCAGGCGTGAAACTCGACGCCGTGCTCGAGATCGATGTGCCCGAAGCAGACATCATCGAGCGCATGAGCGGGCGGCGCGCACACCTGCCCTCGGGCCGCACCTACCACCTCAAGTTCAACCCGCCCAAGGTGCCGGGCCAGGACGACGTCACCGGCGAAGAGCTGGTGCAGCGCGCCGACGATGCCGAGGACACGGTGCGCAACCGCCTGCAGGTGTACCAGTCGCAGACGCGCCCGCTGGTCGAGTACTACTCGCGATGGGCCGCCAGCGGCGACGCGCAGGCGCCGCGCTACCGCCGCATCAGCGGCAGCGGCACGGTCGAAGAGATCACGGCGCGCGCCTTCTCGGCGCTGGCCTGACACACGGGCTTTAAGGAACTGAATCATGGACATTGCAGGCAAGGTATTCATCGTCACCGGCGGCGCGTCGGGCCTGGGCGAGGGCACGGCGCGCATGCTCGCCGCACACGGCTCCAAGGTGGTCGTGGCCGACCTGCAGGTCGAAGCCGGGCAGAAGGTGGCGGCCGAGATCGGCGGCGTCTTCGTCAAGTGCGACGTCAGCCAGGAGGCCGACGGCCAGGCCGTGGTGGCCGCGGCCACGGCGGCGGGCAAGCTGATGGGGTTGGTGAATTGCGCCGGCATCGCGCCGGCCGTGAAGACCGTGGGCAAGGATGGCGCGCACCCGCTGGGCAGCTTCACCAAGACCCTCATGGTCAACCTGGTGGGCAGCTTCAACATGATCCGCCTGGCCGCCGAAGCGATGTGCAAGAACGCGCCCGAACCCACCGGCGAACGTGGCGTGCTGATCAGCACCGCCAGCGTCGCCGCCTACGACGGCCAGATCGGCCAGGCGGCGTATTCCGCCAGCAAGGGCGGCGTGGTCGGCATGACGCTGCCGATCGCCCGCGACCTGGCGCGCAACGGCATCCGCAACATGACCATCGCGCCGGGCATCTTCGGTACACCGATGCTCTTCGGCATGCCCAAGGAGGTGCAGGACGCGCTGGCCGCCAGCGTGCCCTTCCCCAGCCGGCTCGGCAAGCCCGAGGACTATGCCAAGCTGGTGCACCAGATCATCACCAACGACATGCTCAATGGCGAGGTGATCCGGCTGGACGGGGCGATTCGGATGGCGCCGAAGTAGACCCGGTCGATGGTCGAGAGCTGCTCGTCCTCGTCCAAGACAGCGAGTCGAGTAACCATCCCCCGGCAAAGCCGCTGATCGTGTCCCACATTTAGCGCTGGACACGGCAAGCTTTTAGTCCTATCCTTTGTGGATGCTGGTGGCGGGCCGTGACTTTTCCGAAGACATCCTCTCGCGCATCCGTACCCGGGTGCTGGACGCCCCGACGCTGACGCGCAGTGCCCTGTCGCGCGAAGTCTGCGGGTGGCTGCAGTGGCATGGCGACGATGGCCGCCCCAAGGAGGTGAGCTGCCGGGTGGCGTTGCTCAAGTTGGATCGGCGTGGACTGATCGAGCTGCCTGCAGCCCGGGATGTCACCTTTGCCAGCCCCGCCCAGGCGGCGCAGGCGGCACAGCCGAACTGGCTGAGGATCGAGGCGCCGCTGGCCCAACTGGGCCGAGTGTGGCTGGTGCCCGTGGACGCTGGGCAAGCGCAGTGGTCTCGTACGTGGTGGGCGTTGATGCAGGCGCACCACCCGCTGGGGGCGGGGCCGCTGTGCGGCGCGCAGATGCGTTACCTGATCGCCTGCGAAGCCGGGGTGCTCGGCGGCTTGAGCCTCAGCGCCGCGGCGTGGCGCCTGGCGCCGCGCGACGCCTGGATTGGCTGGGACGATGCGGCTCGGCGCACGGGGCTGTCCAAGGTGGTGGCCAACAGCCGCTTTCTGATCTTGCCCAGCGTGCAGGTTGCGAACCTGGCCTCGCACGTATTGGCCTTGGCGCTCAAGCGTTTGAGCGCGGATTGGCAGGCTCGCTATGGCATTTCACCGGTGCTGGTGGAGACCTTCGTGGACAGCACGCGCTACCGCGGCACCTGTTATCGGGCGGCCAATTGGCGCCGTCTGGGTCAGACGCAGGGTCGTGGCCGGCAGGATCGTGCCCACGCAGCGTCGGGCACGAGCAAGGACATCTGGGTCTATCCATTGCACACTCGCTGGCAAAGCATCTTGCAGGGCACCGCGGGACCGCAGCGCGCACCGAAGCTAAAGCCGCCCGCTCCAGCGGCGCTGGACTGGGCGCAGCAGGAGTTCGGT
>DASQFA010000678.1:0-15575 GCA_035633375.1 Rubrivivax sp. | reverse complement strand
CGCGCCAAGGGGGGGCAAGGCCCGTGGCGGCGGCACGGCGCCCTCATGCGGCGTTTTCCGACGGGATGCCCCAGCGCTGCAGCGCCGCGTCGTCGGTGCCGCGGGCGTCGACCCAATGCGCGCCCGTGTCCGTGCTTTCCTTCTTCCAGAACGGCGCCTGGGTTTTCAGATAGTCCATCAAGAACTCGCAGGCCTGGAAGGCCTGGCCGCGGTGTGCCGAGCTCACGGCGACCAGCACGATCTGCGCCATCGGCTCGAGCACCCCCACGCGATGCAGCACGCGCGCCGCGCGAATGTCGAAGCGCGCATGGGCGGCATCGATCATGGCCTCGATCGCGGCCTCGGTCATGCCGGGGTAGTGCTCGAGTTCCATGCGCTGCACAGCCTGCCCGTCGTTGCGCTCACGCACCGTGCCGACAAAGCTGACCACGGCGCCCACGCCAGGGTCGGCGGCGCGCAACGCGGCGACCTCTGCCGACAGATCGAAGTCTTGGGCTTGGATGCGCACCCGTGCGGGCATGCTCAGCCCCCGGTGACCGGCGGGAAGAAGGCTACTTCGGCGCCTTCTGCCAGGCGCGTGTCCTCGCCGCACATGCGCTGGTCGAGGGCGCAGCGCACCGCGCGGTCGCGCGCCAGCGCCTCGGCATGCCGGGCACTGCGTGCGCTCAAGGCATCGCGCAGGCCGCGCAGGGTGCTGCCTTCGGGCATGTCCAGCGCCTCGGTCGCACCCAGCGCCTCGCGCAGCGAAGCGAAGTAACGCACCTGGATCTTCATCGATTGACCAGTTCCGGCAAGGGCATGAAGCGTACCGCATCGCCGCAACGCACCGCCTGGCCCGCAGGGTTGTCCACCAGGCCGTCGGCCCACACCGTGGAGGTGAGCACGCCCGAACTCTGGTTGCCGTAAAGATCGAGGCCGCCACGCTCGTTCAGGCGAACACGCAGGAACTCGCGCCGCTTGTCGGGCTTGGGCCAGTCGAAATCGGCACGCACCGGCAGCCCGGCCGGCATCTTCGGGTCGGCTCCCTGCATGGCCTTCAGCACCGGGGCCACGCACAGCAGGAAGGTCACGAAGCTCGACACCGGGTTGCCCGGCAAGCCGATGAACAGCGCGCTCGAGCCATCCGGCACGCATACCTCGCCAAAGGCCAGGGGCTTGCCCGGCTTGATGGCGATCTGCCAGATTTCGAGCCGGCCTTCGGCCTGCACCGCGGGCTTGAGGTGGTCTTCCTCGCCCACCGAGACCCCGCCCGAGCTGAGGATCAGGTCGTTGCCGCTGGCAGCCCGCCGCAGCGCCTGGCGCGTGGCTTGCAGCCGGTCGGGCACGATGCCCAGGTCATGCACCTCGCAACCGCAAGCCTGCAGCAGCGCGCGCAGCATGAAGCGGTTGGAGTTGTAGATCGCGCCCGGCTTCAATGCTTCACCGGGCATGACCAGTTCGTCGCCGGTGGAGAACAGGGCCACGCGCAGACGGCGCACCACCTGCACAGATGCCGCGCCAACGCTTGCGGCCAGGCCCAGCGCCTGCGGCGTCAGCCGCGTGCCCCGCGCCAGAACGACATCGCCGGCGCGCACGTCCTCGCCGCGCCGGCGGATCCAGTCGCCCGCGGCAGCCGCCACGCGCACGCGCACCGAGCCGAGACCCTCACCCGGCACGGCTTCGCACTGCTCCTGCATGAGCACGGTGTCGGCCCCGGCGGGCACCTGGGCGCCGGTGAAGATGCGCGCCGCCGTACCGGGCGCCAGCGCCGCGCCGACCGCGCCGGCGGGGATGCGTTGCGCCACCGGCAGCACGGCTCCCGGCAGCGCCGCATCGGCAGCGCGCAGGGCGTATCCGTCCATCGAACTGTTGTCGGCCGGCGGCACATCCAGCGCAGAGAGGACTTCGCGCGCCAGCACGCGGCCCAGCGCATCGAAGGTGGACACGGTTTCGCTCTCGCCGATCGCGTGGGCGCTTGCCTTGCGCAGCAGGCCCTGCAAGGCCTCGTCCAGGCTGAGCAATGGCGGGCGATCAGCCATGCCAGGGCCCGCCAGGCTTTTCAGCCATAGCGCCGCGGCTGGAGCCCGTTGCCATCAGCGCTGTACCTATGTGCCGCGCACTGCGCAATCTGCCCTTGGGACAGCCCGGCACGCTCACTGCGGCGTCCTGCTCGCAGCGCGCTGCAATCCATGCCCAATACAGCCGGGGCTTGACACCGGGTGCCTCATGCCTGGACATGCTCGCGGATGTAGCGCTTGACGAGCGCTGCATCGGGCGGCATCACCTGGAAGCGCCTGGCAAGGCTTTCGATGCCCTGCATCGATGACGGTCGTGGTGGGTCGATGTCCAACGCCTCGCGAATCGTCTCAGCGAACTTCGCCGGCAGGGCGGTCTCCAGCACCAGCATCGGCACACCCGCACGACAGTGCTGGCGCGCCACCTTCAGGCCGTCGGCAGTGTGCGGATCGACGAGCACGCCCAGCCGCTGCCAGGTGTGGCGGATGGTGGCGATGCGGTCGGCGTGCAGGCTGCGACCCGATACGAAACCGAAGCCGGCAAGGCGCCGAAACTCCTCGGGCGTGACGCTGAAGCCGCCGTCCCGCACCATGCCGTCGGCGAACAAGGCCGCCGTGCGCCGGGCATCGCGCCCCACCAGGTCGAATATGAAGCGCTCGAAGTTCGAGGCCTTGCTGATGTCCATCGACGGGCTGGAGGTCTCGAAGGTCTCACGGCTGCCGCGCACGCGATAGCGGCCGGTGCGGAAGAACTCGTCGAGCACGTCGTTCTCGTTGGTCGCCGCCACCAGCCGGCCGATGGGCAGGCCCATCATGCGCGCGACATGGCCGGCGCAGATGTTGCCGAAATTGCCCGAGGGCACGGCGAAGTCGACCTGCTCGGCGTTGAGCCGCGTGGCCTGGAAGTAGCCGGCAAAGTAGTACACCACCTGTGCCAGAAGGCGCGCCCAGTTGATCGAGTTGACGGTGCCGATGCCGTGGCGCTGCTTGAATTCCAGATCGTTGGACACCGCCTTGACGATGTCCTGGCAGTCGTCGAACACGCCGTCGATGGCAATGTTGTGGATGTTCGCGTCCTGCAGGCTGAACATCTGCGCCTGCTGGAACGGGCTCATGCGGCCGTGCGGCGAGAGCATGAACACGCGCACGCCGCGTTTGCCGCGCATCGCGTATTCGGCGGCACTGCCGGTGTCGCCCGAGGTCGCGCCCAGAATGTTGAGCTGGCGCCCGGTTCGTGCCAGCTGGTATTCGAAGAGCTGCCCCAGCAGCTGCATCGCGATGTCCTTGAAGGCCAGCGTCGGGCCATTCGACAGGGCCTGCAGGAACAAGCCCTCTTCCAGTGGCTTCAGCGGCGTGATGCGCGCGTCGCCGAAGACCTCGGCGGTGTAGGTGCGCTGCACCAGCGAGCGCAGGTCCGCCGGCGGAATGTCGTCGATGTACAGCGACAGGATCTCGAAGGCCAGGTCGGCATAGGACAGCGAGCGCCACCGTGCGAGCATGGCGGCATCGACCTGCGGGTAGCGCTGCGGCAGGTACAGGCCACCGTCCGGCGCCAGGCCTTCCAGCAGGATCTCGCAGAAGGGCCGTGGCGTGGCAGCATCGCCACGTGTGCTGATGTATCTCAACCCGGATCTCCGATGGCACGGCCACATCGACGCGAGCAGCCACCAAGCAACCGCCGCGGAACCGGCGCCGCCGGGCCGCAGGCGGTGCCCCCCTGGCGGGGAGCGCCGCAGGCGCTACGCGGGGGGATCAATTCAGCTCTTCCTTGCGGATGCGCACGATCGGTGCCAGCACCGTGGGCAAGGCCTGCATCTGCGCCAGCGCGGCGCGCATGCGCCCTTCCACCGTGTCGTGGGTCAGGATGACGAGGTCGGTCTGCTTCTCGCCCTCTGCGCTTTCGCGCTGCAGCACGGCGTCGATGGAGATGTCGTGCTCGGCCAGGATGCCGGTGATGCGCGCCAGCACGCCGGCCTTGTCGGCCACCACCAGGCGCAGGTAGTACGCGGTCACGACGGCGTCGATGGCCAAGATCGGCGTGGCCTGCATCGAACCCGGCTGGAAGGCCAGGTGCGGCACGCGGTGGTCGGGGTCCGCGGTGTGCAGCCGCGTCACGTCCACCAGGTCGGCGATCACCGCCGAGGCGGTGGGCTCGGCGCCCGCCCCCTTGCCGTAGTACAGCGTGGTGCCCACGGCATCGCCATGCACCACCACCGCATTCATTGCGCCTTCGACGTTGGCGATCAGGCGTTGGCTGGGCACCAGCGTCGGGTGCACGCGCAGCTCGATACCGCCGCCGGCCGCGCCCGCCAGATCGTCGCGCCGCTTGGTGATGCCCAGCAGCTTGATGCGGTACCCCAATTGTTCGGCATAGCGGATGTCGGCCGCCTGCAGCGCGCCGATGCCTTCCACGTAGGCCTTGTCGAACTGCACCGGCACGCCAAAGGCGATGGCGCTCATCAGGGTGGCCTTGTGCGCAGCGTCGATGCCCTCGATATCGAACGTGGGGTCCGCCTCGGCATAGCCCAGCCGCTGCGCGTCCTTCAGCGCCGCATCGAAATCCAGGCCCTTCGAGCGCATCTCCGAGAGGATGAAGTTGGTGGTGCCGTTGATGATGCCGGCGATCCACTCGATACGGTTGGCGCTCAAGCCCTCGCGCAGCGCCTTGATGATCGGGATGCCGCCGGCCACGGCCGCCTCGAACGCCACGACCACGCCCTTGGCGCTGGCCGCGGCGAAGATTTCCGTGCCATGCACCGCCAGCAGCGCCTTGTTGGCGGTGACCACGTGCTTGCCGGCAGCGATGGCTTCGAGCACCAGCGTGCGCGCGATGCCGTAGCCGCCGATGAGTTCGATGACGATGTCGATGTCGGGGTTGGCGATCACCAGGCGCGCGTTGTCGACGACCGTCACCGCAGGGCCGACCACAGAGCGCGCGCGCTCGACGTCGAGGTCGGCGACCATGGTGATTTCGATGCCGCGCCCGGCACGGCGGCGGATTTCCGCCTGGTTGCGCTGCAGCACCTTGAAGCTGCCGGTGCCGACGGTACCGATGCCGAGCAGGCCGACCTGGATGGGTGTCATGGTTTTCAGTGGGAGTGGCGTTTGCGATAGTGGCCGAGGAAGCGTGCGATGCGCGCGATGGCATCGCCCAGGTCATCGGAATTCGGCAGGAAGACCAATCGCAGATGGTCCGGCGTGGGCCAGTTGAAACCCGTGCCCTGCACGATCAGCACCTTTTCCTCGGCCAGCAATTCATAGGCGAACTGCTGGTCGTCGGCGATCGGGTACATCTTCGCGTCGAGCCGAGGGAACATATAAAGCGCCGCTTTCGGCTTGACCACGCTGACGCCAGGAATCTGCGTCAGCAACTCATAGGCCAGGTCGCGCTGGCGGCACAACCGCCCCGTCGGCGCCACCAGATCCTTGATGCTCTGGTAGCCGCCCAGCGCCGTCTGGATGGCCAGCTGCCCGGGCGTGTTGGCACACAAACGCATCGAGGCCAGCATGTTCAGCCCCTCGATGTAGTCGCCGGCATGGCGCTTGTCGCCCGAGACGATCATCCAGCCGGCACGGTAGCCGCAGGAACGGTAGTTCTTGGACAGCCCATTGAAGGTGACGAAGAGCACGTCGTCGGCCAGCGACGCAATGCTGGTATGGCTGTGGCCGTCGTACAGCGTCTTGTCGTAGATCTCGTCGGCAAAGACGATGAGCTGGTGCTGGCGCGCCAGCTCGATAATCTGCAGCAGCAGTTCGCTCGGGTACAGCGCGCCGGTCGGGTTGTTCGGATTGATGACCACGATGCCGCGCGTGCGCGGCGTGATCTTGGCTCGCATGTCGTCGATATCGGGGAACCAATCGGCCTGTTCATCGCAGCGGTAGTGCACGGGCCGGCCGCCCGACAGCGACACGGCGGCCGTCCACAGCGGATAGTCGGGCGCCGGCACCAGCACCTCGTCGCCCGTGTCGAGCAGGGCGTTCAGGCTCATCACGATCAGCTCGGACGCGCCATTGCCCAGATAGACATCGTCCACGCTCACGGCGGCAATGTGCTTTTCCTGCGCATAGTGCACCACCGCCTTGCGTGGCGCGAACAAGCCCTTGCTGTCGGTGTAACCGGCAGCGTGCGGCAGGTTGCGGATCATGTCCTGGACGATCTCGTCCGGCGGTTCGAGGCCGAACACCGCCAGGTTGCCGATGTTCAGCTTGATGATCTTGTGGCCCTCTTCCTCCATCTCGCGGGCCTTGTCCAGAACGGGCCCACGGATGTCGTAGCACACGCTGTCGAGCTTGCTGGACTTCAGGATGGGCTTCAACGCATGGGCTCCTGCGGCCACCGGGCCGGTCGGCAGCGCAGGGTATTGCGCTGCAAAAACCTATAATTTAACCATAGGCACAGCACAGCGCCTGCCAACTGCAGGCGAGCATCTTGAAGTTCCAGCCCGACCAGTCCGAGGGTGTCAACATCATCACGCGCCACGACGCGCACGGCGTCTGGGTCGGCAAGGCCTGCTTCGGGCACAGCCTGCTGGTGCCGTCGAAGGGCGAGGTGCGGCGCTGGGCGCCGCAACGCGTCGAGCAATTGCAAGCCGAGCACTTCGAAGGGGCGCTGTCGTTGTCGCCCGAACTGGTGATCTTCGGCAGCGGCCCACGCCTGCGCTTCGTGCCGGCAGCGCTGCTGCGCTGCCTGATCGAGCGGCGCATCGGCGTGGAGACGATGGACACGGCGGCGGCGTGTCGCACCTACAACGTGCTCGCCAGCGAAGGCCGCTCGGTGCTGGCCGCGCTGCTGTTCGAGCCTGGCGCGGATGCCGGCAATTGATGCGCAGCAGCGCACGCGCCGCCGTCGGCGCCGTGGCGGCTTGACTTTATAATTGCCGGTTATGCCGTCACGGGCCCCGACTTCGAGAGCCGAACCACATGACCCCAGCCGTCAACAAATCCCTCCCGGAATTCGAAGCCGTTGCCACCAGTGGCCTGAAGTTCAACCCGCAGGCCTACCTGGGCCGTACGGTTGTACTCTATTTCTATCCGAAGGATGCGACGCCCGGCTGCACCACCGAGGCCATGCAGTTTCGCGACCGCCACAAGGATTTCGTCAAGGCCGGCGCGGTGGTCTTCGGCGTGTCGCGCGACAACATGAACTCGCACGAAAAGTTCAAGAGCAACCTCGAACTGCCCTTCGACCTGATCGCCGATACCGAGGAGAAGCTTTGCCACATGTTCGGCGTGGTGAAGAACAAGATCATGTACGGCAAGAAGGTCAAGGGCATCGAACGCAGCACCTTCCTCATCGATCCGCAAGGCGTGCTGCGCGCCGAATGGCGGGGCATCAAGGTGGCCGGCCATGTGGACGAGGTTCTCAAGGCCGTCAAGCTGCTGAAGAAGGCCGCTTGAAGCCCGCCGCGGCCCCATCGACTTGTCCGACGCCGGCCCTGGGCCGGCGTTTTTGCTGATTCAAGCCTCCCGCCTTCGCACCCCATGCCTCTGCCCAAGCCACCTGCCCAGAAAGCCTCCCTGCTCGCCGCCACCGACTTCGAGTCCCAGGCAGCCCCAAGACACGAAAAACGTGCACTCAAGCCGCCGGCCGCCGCCGATCTCGGGGCCGGCGCTTCACTCGATCTGTTCGACAGCCGCGTGGCCGCAACCGTGATGCCGGCTGCGGCGGCCCGGCCGGACACGCCGCCGCTTTCCGCTACGACACCGCTGGTGCGGCCACGCGTGCGAGCGCCGCGCGCGGCCGGTCCGGCCAAGCTCTTCGTGCTCGACACCAATGTGCTGATGCACGACCCGATGTCGCTGTTTCGATTCGATGAACACGACATCTTCCTGCCGATGATCACGCTGGAAGAGCTGGACAACAACAAGAAGGGGCTCAGCGAGGTGGCGCGCAATGCGCGCCAGGTCAGCCGCAACCTCGACGCACTGGCCACCTTCACCGACGCCAAGGGCAGCGTCGATGCCAAGGCTGGCATTGCCCTGTCGAAAACCGGCCACAAGGACGCGCTGGGCAAGCTGTTCTTCCAGACCACGCTGTTCGAGATCAAGCTGCCCGATGGCCTGCCGCAGGGCAAGGCCGACAATCAGATCCTCGGCGTGGTGCGCGCGCTGCGCGAGCAGCAGCCCGAGCGCGACGTGGTGCTGGTGTCCAAGGACATCAACATGCGCGTCAAGGCGCGTGCCCTGGGGCTGCCCGCCGAGGACTACTTCAACGACAAGACGCTCGACGACGGCGACCTGCTCTATACCGGCATCATGGCCTTGCCGGCCGATTTCTGGGAGCGCCATGGCAAGACCATGGAGAGCTGGCAGCAGGGCGGCCAAACCTTCTACCGCATCAGCGGGCCGCTGGTGCCGGCGCTACTGATCAACCAGTTCGTCTATCTCGAGACGCCGGGCGCCGCGCCGCTGCACGCGCGTGTCACCGAAATCACAGGCAAGACGGCCGTGCTGAAGACGGCGCGCGACTACAGCCACGCCAAGAACGCGGTGTGGGGCGTGACCTCGCGCAACCGCGAACAGAACTTCGCGCTCAACCTGCTGATGGACCCGGAGTGCGATTTCATCACCCTCACCGGGACGGCCGGCTCGGGCAAGACGCTGATGACTCTGGCTGCAGGCTTGAGCCAGGTGCTGGACGACCGCCGCTACACCGAAATCATCGTCACGCGGGTCACCGTGCCGGTGGGCGAGGACATCGGCTTCCTGCCCGGCAACGAGGAAGAGAAGATGGGCCCCTGGATGGGCGCGCTGGATGACAACCTGGAAGTGCTGGCGCGCACCGACACCAGTGCCGGCGAGTGGGGCCGTGCCGCCACCAACGACCTGGTGCGCAGCAAGATCAAGATCAAGAGCCTGAACTTCATGCGCGGGCGCACCTTCTTGAACAAGTTCGTGCTCATCGACGAGGCGCAGAACCTGTCGCCGAAGCAGATGAAGACGCTCATTACGCGCGCCGGCCCGGGCACCAAGATCGTCTGCCTGGGCAACCTGGCGCAGATCGACACGCCCTACCTCACCGAAGGCAGCTCCGGCCTGACCTACGCGGTGGACCGCTTCAAGGGCTGGCCGCATGGCGGGCACGTCATGCTGGCGCGTGGCGAACGTTCACGGCTCGCCGACTTCGCCAGCGAGGTGCTTTGAGCGGCGCGGCCTCGCCGGCGCGCGCCACGGCTAGCCTTCGTGCACACGCAGAAAGCTTGCAAAGCGCGGCACGCCCCGGTCGGTGAAGCCGTGGTGCGTGAAGCTCACGCGCACACCGACAGGTGGCGGTGATTCACGCTGCGCGTCGCTGAAGCCGGTGCCGATGAGGAACTGAATCCCGTCGCGCGTGCGCACGTGCAGGGCGCCCAGGCGGCCGGCGTGCTTGCCGCGCCCGGCGACATGAGCGATGACCTGTGCTTCGGCATCGTGCAAGGGCTTCAGCTTCAGCAGGTCCCGGCTGCGCCCGGCCCGATAGCGGGCGTCGCTGCGGTGCAGCATCAAACCCTCGCCATCACCTTGCACCACCTCATCGAGACGGCGCTGCAGCGCCTGCCGGTCGGCGATGAGCGAGTGGTCGACCGCCACCAGCTGCGGCCAGCGTGCCTGCTGTGCAAGCAGGCGGATGCGCTCGGCACGTGCGCTGAACTCGCCCTCGCCGCCGGGCAGATCGAACACCATGTAGCGCAATCGCCGCCAATCGGCGTCATCCACGGTCCGGCGCCGCACGATGCCCACCAGCTCTTCGAAGCGACCGCGGCCGAGCCAGATCTCGCCGTCCAGCGGCGACGCGGGCAGGCGCTCGACGAACCAGCCCGGCGCCTGTACCGGCAAGCCGCTGCGAAAGCGCAGCTCACGGCCGTCCCAGTGCATGCGCACGCCGTCGTACTTCTCGCTCACCAGATAGCCGGCAGGGTCGATGCCCGGCGCCGCCTCATGCGCCAGCAGGAGCGCAGGCGCGCGTGGGGTGCTGGCGGGCCGGGCCAGCGCCGGCAGCAGCGCCATCGAGGCCACGAAGGCGCGGCGTGTCAGAAGCTGATGGGACATGTGAGGTTCTCGCGAAGTGGCATGGCGCCAGTGTTCGCGAATCGCCCGCGCCCGCCCATCCCCCTGGCGGCGGAACTCGACTCCCTCTGAAGAGGGAGAACAGGCCCGGCGCCCTACGCCACCAGGTCCTTGACCTGCTGCAGCGCCGCCGGGTCTTCGATCGTGGTCAGGTCGCCAGGGTCGCGGTGCTCGGCCACCGCCTGCAGCGCCCGGCGCAGCAGCTTGCCCGAGCGCGTCTTGGGCAACGCCGACACGAAATGCACACGCGCCGGCCGCGCCACCGCACCGAGCTGGCTGTCCACGACCTTCATGATGTCGCCCTCGAGCTTGAGCTTGGCGGCGGCATCGCCCAGTGCGCTGGCATCCTTGGCGATGACGAAGGCCATGGCCACCTGGCCCTTCAGCTGGTCGGCCACGCCGACCACCGCCACCTCGGCCACGTTCGGGTGGCTGGAGATGCTTTCCTCGATCTCGCGCGTGCCCAGTCGGTGGCCGGCGACGTTGATCACGTCGTCGGTGCGGCCAAGAATGAAGTAGTAACCGTCGGCGTCGCGCACGCCCCAGTCGAAGGTGCTGTAAAGCTGCTTGCCGCCGATGGTGCTCCAGTAGGTCTTGACGAAACGCGCATCGTCGCGCCACACGGTTTGCATGCAGCCCGGCGGCAACGGGCCCTCGATCATGACCACGCCCTTCTCGCCCGCGCTGCTGACTTCTTCGCCGGTGCTCTCGTTCAGCAGCCTGACGTTGTAGCCATACATCGCCACGCCCGGAGAGCCGAACTTGCTGGGCGCCTTTTCCACACCATTGGCAATGGTCAGGATCGGCCAGCCACTCTCCGTCTGCCAATAGTTGTCGATGATCGGTTTGCCCAGCGCCCCGGCGATCCAGCGGCCCGTCGGCTCGTCGAGCGGCTCGCCCGCCAGGAACAGCGCGCGCAGGCTGGAGAGATCGTATTTGGACAGGAACGCCGGGTCATGTTTCTTCAGCACGCGCACGGCGGTGGGTGCGCTGAACATCGCCGTGACCTTGTACTTCTCGACCAGGCTCCACCAGATGCCGGCGTCGGGCCGTATCGGCAGGCCTTCGTACATGATCGTCGCCATGCCGGCGATCAGCGGGCCATAGACGATGTAGCTGTGCCCCACCACCCAGCCGATGTCGCTGGTGGAGAAGTAGGTTTCCCCCGGCTGGCCGCAGAAGATGTGCTTCATGCTCGCCGCCAGCGCCACGCAGTAGCCGCCGGTGTCGCGCTGTACCCCCTTGGGCGTGCCGGTAGTGCCGCTGGTGTACAGCGTGTAGCTCGGGTGCGTGGCGTCCAGCCATGCACATGGCACCACGGTGTTCATGTGCTTGCGGCGCAGCGCGGCATAGTCTTCGTCGCGCCCGGGCACGCGCTCGAAAGGCGCCAGGCCGCGGTCCACCATCAGCACCTTGGCCGGCTTGCTGGCAGCCAGTGCAATGGCCTCGTCGAGCAAGCCCTTGTAGGGCACGACCTTGCCGCTGCGGCTGCCCGCATCGGCGCTGACAATGACCGTCGGCGTGGCATTGTCGATGCGGCTGGCCAGGCTGACGCTGGCGAAGCCGCCGAACACCACCGAATGGATGGCGCCAATGCGCGCGCAGGCCAGCATCGCAAAGGCGGCCTCGGCGACCATCGGCATGTAGATCAGCACGCGGTCGCCGCGCTTCACGCCCAGCTCGACCAGGCAGGCGGCGAAGCGCTGCACTTCGGCGTGCAACTCGCGGAAGCTGTAGACGATTTCCTTGTCCACTTCCGTGGACACCCAAATCAGCGCATTCTGATCGGGCCGGTCCTTCAGGTGCCGGTCCACCGCGTTGTGGCACAGGTTGGTCAGGCCGCCGGCAAACCACTGGACGAAAGGCGGGCGGCTGTAGTCGCAGACGCTATCGAAGGGCTTGTGCCAATCGATCAACTTGGCCTGCTCTGCCCAGAAGGCATCGGGTTCGTCGATGGAACGACGATAAAAGTCGGCGTATTTCATGCGTGTCTCCTTCGGCTTCAGTTTTTTGCAAGCGACAGGATCGCTTGAAATCCCGCGCTTGCCTTTGACGAATCACAAAGGCGCAGGATCTACCGTTGCCCGGCATTCTGAGCTTCCTGCTTGCACCACGCTGGCGCAGGGCTGGCACACGCAGCCGCCGCGGTAGGCGCAGCGCACCGTCGCCGCGGGCGCGCGGCTGCTGGATGCGCCCGCGGCCGGGCACCGGCTAATGTCTTCGGGTCAATGCCCGCTTGTCCACCGGCAGGGGCATGCGAACGAGGTGCGGGTCCGGGGGCACAATAGCGCCATGAATGGACGTGTCATCCCGCTGCTCGATGCGCGTCGCAGCGTGCCGCTGCCGCCGCCACGAGCGCAGGCCTTTCTGCCCGCTGGCAGGCTCGTCGACAGGCTGGGCCGGCCGCTGCGTGACCTGCGTATCTCGGTCACCGACCGCTGCAACTTCCGCTGCAGCTATTGCATGCCCAAGGAAGTGTTCGACAAGAACCACAAGTTCCTGCCGCAGTCGTCGCTGCTGAGCTTCGAGGAGATCACGCGCAGCGCGCGCCTGTTCGTCGCACTGGGCGTGCGCAAGCTGCGGCTGACTGGCGGCGAACCCCTGCTGCGCAAGAACCTCGAGTTGCTGGTGTCCATGCTGGCCGGGCTGCGATCGCCCGAGGGCAAGGCGCTGGACCTGACCTTGACCACCAATGGCTCGCTGCTCGCGCGCAAGGCACAGGCGCTCAAGGATGCCGGGTTGCAGCGCGTCACCGTCAGCCTGGACGCACTCGACGACAGCATCTTCAAGCGCATGAACGACGTCGATTTCCCGGTGGCGGACGTGCTGCGCGGCATTGAGGAAGCGCAGCGCGTCGGCCTGGCGCCGATCAAGGTGAACATGGTCGTCAAGCGCGGCACCAACGAGCAGCAGATCGTGCCGATGGCACGGCACTTCCGCCACAGCGGCATCGTGCTGCGCTTCATCGAGTACATGGACGTGGGCGCCAGCAACGGCTGGCGCATGGACGAGGTGCTGCCGTCGGCGCAGGTGGTCGGCCTGCTGCAGCAGGCCCATGGCCTGGTGCCGATCGAAGCCCAGGACCAGGGTGAAACCGCCGAGCGCTGGCGCTATGTCGACGGTGGTGGCGAAATCGGCGTCATCTCCAGCGTCACCCAGGCCTTCTGCGGTGAATGCAACCGCGCGCGCCTGTCCACCGAGGGCAAGCTCTTCCTGTGCCTGTTTGCCTCGGCGGGTCATGACCTGCGCGCGCTGCTGCGCGGCGGTGCCAGCGACGACCAGATCAGCGACGCCATCGGCGCCATCTGGGGCGGCCGCGAAGACCGCTATTCCGAGCTGCGCGGTGCCGGTGGCGGCGCTCAGGACGCGGGCGCGCGCCGCGTCGAAATGCACTACATCGGCGGCTGAGGTCGGTGTTTCGCCGCGGGTCCGAACAAGCGCCACGTAGCGGAATGAACGCGCAACCCAGCCTGCAGCAGATCGCGTCCTGCATCGACGGATACGATCCGAACGCCCTGCCGGTGGCCCAGGCCCAGGCCTTCATCGCCGAACTGGTGCCAAGGGTGCAGGCCGTGGAGCAGCGGCCCATCCGTGATGCGCTGGGGCGCGTGCTGGCACGCGACATCGTCTCGGCCATCGACGTGCCGTCACACGACAACTCGGCGATGGATGGCTTTGCGCTGCGCGGCAGTGACCTGCTGGCACAGGCGCCGACGCGGCTGCGCCTGGTCGGCAAGGGCCTGGCCGGACAGAACTTCGATGGCGAGGTGCCGGCCCTGGGCTGCGTGCGCATCACCACCGGCGCGGTCATGCCCGCCGGGCTGGACACCGTCGTGCCGCAGGAGTTCACGCAGGTCGACGAGGCCGGCTTCGTGCACATTACCCCCGGCGTGCTGCGCAGCGGCGACAACCGCCGCCTGGCCGGCGAGGACCTGGCGCGCGGCGAAGCGGCGCTGGCGGCCGGCCGCGTGCTGCGCCCCGCCGACCTGGGTTTGCTGGCCTCGCTCGGCCTGGTCGAGGTGCCGCTATGCCGCCGCCTGCGCGTGGCCTTCTTCTCCACTGGCGACGAACTGCGCTCCATTGGCGAGCCGCTCGACGCCGGCTGCGTCTACGACAGCAACCGCTACACGCTGTGGGGCATGCTGCAGCGCCTGGGCGTGGACGCCATCGATCTGGGCGTGATCCGCGATGAGCCCTGCGCCCTGGCCGAGGCCTTCACGCAGGCCGCCGCCTGCGCCGATGCGGTCATCACCTCCGGCGGGGTCAGCGTCGGCGAGGCCGACTACACCAAGCGCATCATGGCCGAACTCGGCGAGGTGCTGTTCTGGAAGATCGCCATGCGTCCCGGCCGCCCGATGGCCATCGGGCGCATCGGCGCCCCAGGGCATCAGGCCATCCTGTTCGGGCTGCCCGGCAACCCGGTGGCGGTGATGGTCACCTTCTACGCCTTCGTGCGCGACGCGCTGTTGCGCATGAGCGGTGCAACGGCCACTGCCCTGCCGCTGCTGCGTGCCGCCACGGTGCAGCGCCTGCGCAAGAAACCCGGGCGCACCGAGTACCAGCGCGGTATCGTCAGCCGCGCCGCCGACGGCAGCTGGCAGGTGGCGATCACCGGGTCACAGGGCAGCGGCATCCTGCGCAGCATGAGCCAGGCCAACGGCATGGTGCTGCTGCACCATGACCAGGGCGACGTGGCCGCGGGCGAACTGGTGGACGTGATGCCCTTCGACGCGCTCGTCTAGCGCCCGGTCAGGGCCCTGGCTGCGGCACGGCCGCGCGCGGCGGCTCCGCATCCAGGGTGGGGGTGGAGATCTCGCCCGGAACCCGCTTGCGCGCCAGCAGGGTGTACATCGTGGGCACGACGAACAGTGTCAGCAATGTACCCAGCGACATGCCGCCGACGATGACCCAGCCGATCTGTTGCCGGCTTTCCGCGCCGGCCCCCGTGGCCAGTGCCAGCGGCAGCGCCCCCAGCACCATGGCGCCGGTGGTCATCAGGATCGGGCGCAGCCGCTGGCTGGCGGCGCGGATGGTCGCGTCGCGGATCGACAGGCCCTGCTGTCGCAGCTGGTTGCTGAACTCGACGATCAGGATGCCGTGTTTGCTGATCAGCCCGATCAGCGTGACCAGTCCGATCTGCGAGAACACGTTCAACGTGCCGCCGCTCCATTGCAGTGCCGCCAATGCCCCGACCATCGACAGCGGCACCGACAACAGGATCACCAGCGGGTCGACGAAGCTCTCGAACTGCGCCGCCAGCACCAGAAAGATGAACATCAGCGCCAGCACGAACACCAGCCCGAGCGCACCCGACGACGAGCGGAACTCGCGACTCACGCCATTGAGCTCGGTGGCGTAACCGCTGGGCAGCAGCTTGGCGGCCGTCTGGTCGATGAACTGCAAGGCCTCGCCCAGCGCATAACCCGGCGCCAGGTTGGCGGTGATGGCCACCGAGCGGCGCTGGTTGAAGTGATTCAGCTCGCGTGGACTCACTGCCTCCCGCACCTTGATCAGCGCGCTCAACGGCACCATCGT
>DASQFA010000677.1:0-1792 GCA_035633375.1 Rubrivivax sp. | reverse complement strand
ATGGCGTAGGGCTCGTTGGTGGCCTCCAGCGGCCCGGTAAGCAGGTATTCCTCCTTGATCGGCTGCGGGCAGTCGCGCGGGTAGATGCAGCTCGAGCCCAGGAACATCAGCCGCTGCACGCCGGCCCGGTGCGCGCCATGGACCAAGTTGGTCTCGATCACCAGGTTCTGGTATAGGAAGTCGGCGCGGTGCAGGTTGTTGGCCTGGATGCCACCCACCTTGGCCGCGGCAATGAAGATGTAGTCGGGCCGCTGCTCGGCCAGGAAGTCAAACACCGCGCGCTGGTCCAGCAGGTCCAGCTCGGCATGCGTGCGTAGCAGCAGGTTGTCGTAGCCTCCTGCCTGTAGCCGGCGCACGATCGCGCTGCCGACCATGCCGCGGTGGCCGGTGACGAAGATGCGTGCGTGCTTGTCCATTTGCAGGGTCGGATCACTTGTCCTGGAGTCACGGGTCTTGCAGGCACTTGAGCGAGACGGACTTCGCAAAATCCGAAAAGTCCGTGAGGTGCTTGCTTGCGATGCTGTGCACGATGTGCCAGTTGATCGCTTCGTAGCTGTGGACCGCTATGTTCCTGAAACCGACGGCCTTCTTCATGCGGTTGGCCAGTGTCGCAGTCAACACGCCCGCCTGCGCGAGCAAGTCGAAGGTCTGCCCCATCGTGTCAGGCGGCGGCAGCTGCATGCCAGAAACGACGTGGGCACCAATGTCCACGCACACTTGCACGGCACGGCTGAGGTTCAGCGCGACGATGTCCTGCAGGTCGGGGTCCGTGGCCAGCGTTTCCGCATCAGCGGGGCACTTCGTCTCGATGCGCTGCAGGCAATGGCGTAGCGACTCGAGCTTGCGTTCGATCACGTCCCGATCCATGCGGCCCTCCTTTCCGCCAGCACCCTGGCGCGATAGGGCATGAAGTCCGCCTGTTCGAACAGGTGGCGGCTGATCAATTCACCATATGCGCTGTCAGTGCCCAGCAGCCGACGGCCATGTCGCAGGACTTGTCCGAGCAACGGGTCGGCCGCCGTCCGCAGATCGACCAGGTCGACCGGTCGACCGGTACGCACTGCCAAAGCTTCGACGAGGGCAATCTTCTCCGCAGCGGTGAGTGCTCGGCGCGCTGCCACTGCAACGTCAATGTCGCTGTCAGGGCGCTCGCAGCCACGCGCGACCGAACCGAACAACACGGCCAGTTCGATCTGCGGAAATGCCGACAGCACGGCACTCAGTTGGACGACCGGGTCGTAAGGTCCAGTCGCGATGTTGCGTGCGGTTTTCTCCATGCTCAGACTCGGGTCACGGGCTCGAGTCCACCAGTTCGCTCTTCAGCGCGGCGATGGTGCGCTGCAACTGCTCGAACTCGGCTTCCTTGCGCGAAAGGAAGGCCCGGGTCAGGCGCAGCTTCTCGCGCAGGCCCGCGGGCGTGAGCACGTAGGCATAAGCCAGCTTGTTGCCGCTGCGGCGGAAGTTGCCCGCCTTGACCAGGCCGCGGTCGAGCAGCGAGTGCAGCACATAGTGCGTCTTGCCCAGGCTCAGGCCCAGCGTTTCGGACAACTCGCGCTGCGACAGATCGGGCCGCTGCTCCAGCAGGCGCAGCACGGCCAGCCGGGCGGCCTCGACATCGCCGTGTGCGGGCGCTTCACTACGCAAGGGGCTAGCTTGTTCAACCATTGAACGCGGGATTGTAGGGCATCGCGCCGGCCGGCGCGATGCATTGCATCAGCGCGACACGCATCAGTCCGGCCGCGTCAATCCAGCCGGGCGGCGTCGGCGAGCAAGGGCGCCGCGGCGTCCTTGG
>DASQFA010000676.1:0-1915 GCA_035633375.1 Rubrivivax sp. | reverse complement strand
ACGCTGTGGGTGCTGCGCCCCTTCATCGCGCCGACGATCTGGGCGACGATGATTGTCGTGTCCACCTGGCCGATGCTGCGCTGGGTGCAGGCGCGCTTGTGGGGGCGGCGCAGCCTGGCCGTGCTGGTGATGAGCTTGTTGATCCTGATGCTGCTGGTGGTGCCGCTGATGCTGGCCATCGTCACCATCGTGCGCCATGCCGACGACATCGTCGCCCAGGCGTCCAGGCTGTCGGACTTCAGGATGCCGCCGCCACCGGCGTGGCTTGGCAACCTGCCGATGGTCGGCGGCCGCGCCGTGGAACTGTGGGTGCAGGCCGCGTCCACCGATTCTGCCGGCCTGATTGCCAGGCTCTCGCCGTACGCCGACGATGTGGCCAGATGGTTCGTCACGCAGGCGGGCAGCGTCGGCCTGGTGTTCGTGCAGTTCCTGCTCACCGTGGTGCTGGCGGCGCTGATGTATGCCGGCGGTGAAACTGCCGCCCTGCAGGTGCACCGCTTCGGCCGGCGCCTGGCCGGGGTGTATGGCGGCAACGCCGTGACACTGGCGGGGCAGGCCATCCGCGGCGTGGCCATGGGCGTGGGTGTGACCGCGGTGGTGCAATCCGTGCTGGGCGGCATCGGGTTGGGCATTGCCGGCGTGCCCTTTGCCGGGCTGTTGACGGCCGTGATGCTGCTGCTGTGCATTGCCCAGCTCGGGCCCTCGCTGGTGATGTTCCCGGCCGTGGCCTGGGTCTACTGGAGCGGCGAGACCGGCTGGGGCACCTTCCTGCTGGCGTGGTCGTTGGTGGTGGTGACGATGGACAACTTCCTGCGTCCGGCGCTCATCAAGCTGGGCGCCGACCTGCCGCTGCTGCTGATCTTTGGCGGTGTGATCGGCGGGCTGCTGGCCTTCGGCCTGATCGGCATCTTCGTCGGCCCGGTGGTGCTGGCGGTAGCCTACACCTTGCTGGATGCGTGGATCCGTGCAGGCGAAGACGGCACATCCACCGCCGACGCGGCCTGAACGCCTGGCTCGGCAGTTTCCAAGCCGCCTGCCCACCTTCGCGCACTTGCGGCGATGGATTGTCTTGCGCCGCGCCAGGCGCGAGCACGGCACCAGGTCATCGCCATTGCGCAGAGCGCAGAGCGCAGCAGCCCGCCCTATGCCAGCCGCCGGCCGTGTCGTTCGATCTGCATGCGCACCTGCGCCGGTGCCGTGCCGCCGATGCCGTTGCGCGCGTTCAGCGATCCCTGCAGCGACAACACCTCGAACACATCGGCGCCGATGCTGGCATGGAAGCCCTGCAGCGTGGCCAATGGCAGCTCGGCCAGGTCCAGGCCCTGCTGCATCGCCGCCTTGACCGCGTGCGCGACGACTTCGTGGGCGTCGCGGAAGGCCAGCCCCTTGTTCACCAGGTAGTCGGCCAGGTCGGTGGCGGTGGCATAGCCCTTCAGCGCCGCGCGGCGCATGGCCTCGGGCTTGACCACGATGCCGCCCACCATCTCGGCCATGATGCGCAAGGTGTCGCGCAGTGTGTCCACGGTGTCGAAGAGCGGCTCCTTGTCCTCCTGGTTGTCCTTGTTGTAGGCCAGCGGCTGGCCCTTCATCAGCGTGATCAGGCCCATCAGGTGGCCGACCACGCGGCCTGCCTTGCCGCGCGCCAACTCGGCCACGTCGGGGTTGCGCTTCTGCGGCATGATCGAACTGCCGGTGCAGTAGCGGTCGGCCAGGTCGATGTAGCCGAAGTTCTGGCTCATCCACAGCACGATCTCCTCCGCCAGCCGCGAGACGTGGACCATGCAGATGCTGGCGGCGGCGCTGAACTCGATCGCGAAGTCGCGGTCGCTCACGCCGTCCAGGCTGTTCTGGCAGACCTGCGGGTTGCCTTGCGCATCGACCATGCCTAGGGTGCGGGCCACACGCTCACGGTCCA
>DASQFA010000675.1:0-3070 GCA_035633375.1 Rubrivivax sp. | reverse complement strand
GTCGACTGCGGCGTCGCCATCAACCCCGACCAGGTGCGGTCGCAGATGGAAGGCGGCATCGGCTTCGGTCTCGGCGCCGTGCTGCGCGAGGAGGTGATCCTGGAAGGGGGCCGCGTCGTCCCCGGCAATTACGATGCGTATCTGCCGTTGCGCATCGCCGAGATGCAGCGGATCGAGGTGCACATCGTGCCGTCCCAGGCGAAGCCGACCGGTGCCGGCGAGCCGGGAGTGCCGCCGATCGGCCCGGCCGTCGCCAACGCGCTGGCCGCGGCGACCGGCAAGCGGGTGCGCACGCTGCCGTTCGCCAAGGACCTGAACGCCTGACCGGGTGGCGGACGCCACGCCGCCGCTAATTTCCCCGTCAGATCGGCCGCCGATCCGGCGATCAATCCCAATTGCGACCGTTCTTAAGTGCCGGATACTCGGGTCGGCGATGGGACTGTTCGCGTCGATCATCCAAGGCGCCGAAAATGAGCGCGCGCGGAGCAGCCGCCACGCGCTACTCGCGGCGGCTGGGCGGGTCGACGAGGGACGCGGTGATCGCGACGCTCTCGTTGCAGGGCCGCGCCTATCTCGTCCCCCAGGGCAATGTCTTGCCGTCGGACGCCCGTCGAGCTATTAAAAAGCATCGACAGCATCGGAAACGTCGGCAGCGTCGCCCCCCCAACTTGCGGTGCGACCGGCGCGAGCGTCAGCGGCACCGGTTGTCTTGCTGCGAAGACAGGCTAGGCGAGTGGCGTTGCGGCAGGGCGAAGTCATGGAGCGTGCCGCCTTGTGGTGCGCCGGCCGAGATCGGGAAGCGCGTCGGCGAAGCCGGTGACGTCGCGAGCATCCACGTGGTTCGATGACGATCGGGCCCGACCAACCGCCGACGCCCGAGAGCAAGGCACGTGCTGCCGACCATCGGCGTGGCGACCTAAAGTCCGGCGCCCCAGCGGAATTGCCACGCTACCCCTACCTGGTCATAGTCGGTGCCAGTCTTCGAGTATACACCGGTGCTGCCATACACCTTCACTGAATTGCTGATGTTTACTGGGAGTGTAATGGTTAGGCCGACGCGTGCGTTCTAGTTGCTTTCTCCTGTTCTTCCGTCGATGGTCGGTTGGGCACCAGCGTAGTAAAGGCCGTCGAGTCCCACCCAAAAGCCAGGCGCAAATGAATAGATCAGATCACTGCTGTCCGGTCAATAAGCGAATAAATTCAATTGGTTAGTTATTTGCGGAGTAACAGGGGCAAAACGCCGGGCATTGAAGTGAGTCCGGCGTGTCACATGTTGCGGACGAACTGGTGGGCAGCACAAGATCAGGTTGTACGTTGGACGCAGGGCGTGATTCCGTCGTGCCATGGCTGGATCGCTCCCCGATGTCGACGCACTCGGTCTAGACGACCTCAAGACGTTGGTCCTTAGTCTGACGGAGAGGGTCGCGCGCCTGGAGGCGGAGAAAGCCGCGCTGCGCGAGGAGATTTTGCGGCTGAAGGGGTTGAAGGGCCGGCCATCGATCAAGCCGAGCGGCATGGAGAAGGCGAGCGAGGCGAAGCCGCCGTCGGCCAAGGCCAGGAAGCGGCGCGGCGGCGGCGGCAAGACGGCGAAGCTGGCCAACGCCGAGGAGCGGGTCGTCAAAGTGGCGGCGCCCGCGGGCTCGCGCTTCAAGGGCTATGAAAGTTTCGTCGTCCAGGATCTGGTGCTGCGCGCGCAGGTGACCCGATATCGCCGGGAACGTTGGCTGACGCCGGACGGGCGGACGGTGACGGCGCCTCTGCCGGCCGGCGTCAATGGCCATTTCGGGCCGGCGCTGTGCCGGTTCGTCCTCGCCCAATACCACCAAGGGCAAGTCACTCTCGCGCGTCTGGTCGAGCAGTTGCGGGCGATTGGCATCGCCATCTCCAAGCGGCAGATCGTGCGCCTGCTGATCGCTGGCAAAGAGAGCTTTGTCGACGAGGCTCGCGATGTGCTCCGCGCCGGCCTGACGACGGCCGCCTGGGTCACGGTGGACGACACCGGAGCGCGACACAAGGGCGCCAACGGCTTCTGCACGCAGATCGGCAACGACCATTTCACCTGGTTCGCCACCACCGTCTCGAAGAGCCGTCTCAACTTCCTCGATCTGCTGCGAGCCGGCCATGGCGATTACGTCGTCAACGCCGCGGCGCTGGCCTACATGCGCCGCCGGGCGCTGGCCGGGCCGGTGATCGCCCGCCTGGCCGCGCATCCCGCGCGCTCTTTTGCCGACGCGGCGGCATGGCAGGCCCATCTTGAGCAACTTGGCATCGCCGCTCTCAAGGTCACGCCCGATCCCGTGCGCATCGCCACCGAGGGCGCGCTGTGGGGCAGCGTCACGGCGCACGGCTTCCTGCCCGATACCGTGATCGTCAGCGACGGCGCCGGTCAGTTCGCCGTCGGCCGGCACGCTCTGTGCTGGGTCCACGCCGAGCGCCTGGTCCACAAGCTCGACACCTTCACCGACCGCCACCGCACCGCCCAGCAGCGCATCCGGGCGCTGATCTGGTGGTTCTATGCCGATCTGAAAGCTTACCGCCAGGATCCGACGCCACAGCGCAAGGCCGCCCTGCGGGCGCGCTTCGATCGGATCTTCAAGCGCACAACCGGCTTTGTTACCCTCGACCGCCTGCTCGAGCGGCTGCACGCCAACAAGCCAGAATTGCTGATTGTCCTCGATCGGCCCGAGAGCCCGCTGCATACCAACGGTTCGGAGAACGACATCCGCTGCCACGTCACCAAGCGCAAGATCAGCGGCGGCACCCGCAGCGATGCCGGGCGCGACTGCCGCGATGCCTTCCTCGGTCTCGCCAAGACCTGCGCCAAGCTCGGCATCGCCTTCTGGGATTACCTCGGCGCCAGGCTCGCCGTGCCCGACCAGCCCGCCATTCCATATCTGCCCGACTTGGTCAGAATCCGGTGCGCACCACCCTGACCGCCCAGGCTTTTGCCCCTGTTACGGTACTAAACAGCGGGCCCACTTCGGTGCTTATTAACACTGAAACTGTTGTAGTAATATCAAAGCTGCGTTCTTTGTCGCGTCTTACGTGAGCGCGGGCAGCGGAGGCTTGG